>CAZOEV010000579.1:0-2462 GCA_964578915.1 uncultured Lentimicrobiaceae bacterium | reverse complement strand
CCAAAGCTTTTAAAAAAGAATTAGAAGGCTATCGCAAACAATTAGCTAAACCCTATTTTACAAATGACGAAGTGAGCGAAGCCCTTTTGCAGGAAGCTTATAATCGCAAAATGAAGGATGTACGCGCAAGTCATATTCTGCTGATGCTTGACAAAGATGCTGCACCAGCAGACACGCTCAAGGTATACAATCGGGCGATGGATTTGCACAAAAGGATTTTGGCTGGCGAAGCATTTGCAGCCGTAGCTGAGAAAGAGTCTGAAGATCCTTCGGCAAAAGACCGTGAAGAAATTGTAGGCAAGCAATCCTTCCGCCCAGGCAATAAAGGCGATTTAGGCTATTTCTCAGTTTTTGATATGGTTTATCCTTTTGAGAATGGCGCTTACGAAACTCCCGTTGGCGAGGTTTCTATGCCAATACGAAGCGACTTTGGCTATCACTTGATAAAAGTAGAAGACCGCAGTGCTGCCCTTGGAAGCATTGAAGTAGCTCATATTTACCTCAGTCTTCCACCGCAAGCTTCTGATTCATTAGTAGAAGCAAAAGGCGAGAAAATTATGCTTATTAACGAAGAAATCAAAGGCGGCATGTCTTTTGAAGAGGCCGTAAAAGCTTACTCCGAGGACCGCGGATCAGCACAACGTGATGGAAAATTGAGCAAGTTTACGGTTAACAGAATTGTTCCTGAATTTGTTACTACCATTAAAGATATGGAGATAGGTGAAATTTCTGAGCCTGTGAAAACACTTTATGGCTACCATATCATAAAGCTGATTGGCCTAGAAAAACCAGGAAGCTTTGACGAAGAAAAAGCAAAACTAAGCGAGCGATTAGCCAAAGACAGCCGCGCCCAAAAAAGCGAACAAGCTGTGATAGAGCAAATCAAAAAAGACGCCAGCTTCAAAGCTTATGATAAAAATGTGCAAGCTTATATTGCGCAATTAGACAGCACTTTCACTGGTGGAAAATGGGCGCCAAATACAGAAATTGACAAAGACTTAAAACTCTTTAAGCTGGGCAAAAAAACCTTTACATCTGCTGATTTCACCGCATATATTGTTAAAAATCAAGCCAAACAAGACAATAACAATGCAGAACGTTATGCCTACAAATTATACAATGAATTTGTAAAACAAAGCAGCTTGGATTACGAAGACAGTATGCTGGAAGAAAAATATCCCGAATTTGCTTTGCTTATGGAAGAGTATTATGACGGCATTTTATTGTTTGACTTGATGGACAAAGAAGTGTGGTCAAAAGCAGTGAAAGACACCACCGGCCTCGAAAACTTCTACACCCAAAACAAACAAAATTACCTGTGGGACGAACGTGCCGAAGCCACCATTTTCACTATTAACGACGAAGCTGATGTGGCTAGAGTAGCTGAAATCCTCCAAAACAACAATACTGACGAAGAAGTATTGAAAAGCTTGGAGCAGGACAGCATCCGGTCGGTGAGAATAAAAAAAGGAAAATACGAAAAAGGCGACAACAATTATGTGAACATGATGACTTGGGAAACTGGCCTCTCAGACGCGCTTAAAACCAATGTTGACAAGGTAACCGTATTTGTACGCATACATGAAATTTTGGCTCCTCAACCTAAAGAATTACAGGAAGCACGCGGCATTATTACCTCAGATTACCAAACTGAACTGGAAAAAAACTGGGTAAAAAGTTTGCGCGAAAAATATCCTGTAAGCGTTGACCAAGAGCTTTTTAATAAAGTAAAAGATAATTATTAATCCATTAAAACTAATGCGGATACTGCTGTTCTTAATTATGCTGGGTCTTGTTTCCTGCACAAACAACATCGACACCACCAAAGGTGAAGTTGTTGCAAAAGTGTATGGAAACTATCTGTATGAGTCCGATCTTCAAGGACTTGTAATTGGTGGCGTATCAAAACATGACAGCCTAATGCTGGTAAATAGCTTTATTGACAATTGGGTGCGGAAGCAATTGCTGATCCGTCAGGCAGAAAAAAACCTGACTTCAGCACAAACCAATTTCAAGCAAAAAATGGAAGACTATCGCAACTCATTGCTGATATATAATTATGAAACCCAGCTTATTTTAGAAAAGCTCGACACGCTAATAAATGAAAGTGAAATAG
This sequence comes from uncultured Lentimicrobiaceae bacterium, assembly GCA_964578915.1. Lineage (GTDB taxonomy): Bacteria > Bacteroidota > Bacteroidia > Bacteroidales > F082 > UBA5536. Next base: position 346 of record CAZOEV010000579.1, on the reverse strand, counting down.
AGGCTTACTATGAAAACAATAAGCAAAATTTTGAGCTGCGTCACAATATGGTAAAAGTGGTTTACGCCATCCTTCCCATTGAATCCAAAATGAAAACGGCCTTTCATAGCCTTATGAAAGACAATCTCGATTTGGATTCGCTCGATATTTTGGCGGGCACCTACGCTATTTCCTATTATAACGACACCACGAGTTGGATTCGGTTTGACGATTTGCTGCTTCAAATCCCGCTGCAGACCTACAATCAGGCATCATTTTTACACAATACCAGCTTTGTCGAGATTGATGAGGCTCCTTTAAGATACTTGGTACATTTTAATAATTTATTAACCAGCGAAGGCGTTTC
>CAZOEV010000578.1:0-2470 GCA_964578915.1 uncultured Lentimicrobiaceae bacterium | reverse complement strand
TCTATAGGTAAATCCAAAACTCAAAAAGTTATCTATGGCATCATCATTAAGACCAACTCCGCCAGATACATCAAGTTGAAAATTTGGCAATACAAGGTAGGTAAAACCGGCATCAAATAAGTGTTCTGAATCACCTTCTTCAGGAAGCAATCCAAATGCCTCAACAAACATACCTAGTTTATCAGTTAATCCAATTGCTAAGGCAACAGAATAAAAGTATCCAGGAACAGCAGTTTGTCCATCCCATTCTGCACCAAGATTATATCCTATGGAAAATCTGTCAGAAAGCGTATGAGCAAACGAAAACCGAATATTTGCTGCTGTATAATCAGGTTTATACTCTTTATCCGCAGTAAATGGCAAAATCAATCCACCAAGAAATGCAATCTCTGGTTTCCATCCATCTTCATTCGCAATTTTAACCTTGAACCCTGCATAAATTGGGCTTAATCCCGAAAAGGCGCTGATTGTATCTGTATTTTTAATTGACACTCTATCTCCTAAATATTCCATGCCCAAGCGCAACTCAAAATTTTCAAGCAAACCATAGCGCAGCAAAGTAGTGTTGTATGCAAACGACTTTTGTTTAATAAAATCTGTTTCGTTGTTTTCCAATACAAAACCAGTCTCAATTTGTAATGATTTGTGTGGTACAACTGCTGAGGATTCTGTTTGATCAGGTCTATCGGTAATTAACTCAGGTATTTCAACCTGTGCTTTTGCAATGAATGCATAAGCAATTAAAACAAGTAGTAAAAAGCTTCTCATTGAAATGATTTATTTATAATTTTCAAACTGCAAAAATAGGATTCATTACTTATGTTGAAAATAATATCAGGTTTAGTTTTTTACAATCTTGCTGTGTTTTTGCAAAGAAAGCAAGTGAGTGGAAGCAGACGGGACGGGCTGGAACACGCTTAGTCCGTGTATTGGCTATCATTTTATTTTGTCTTTTTTATCGGTTTAGTTTTTCAGTTGCAGGGTATCTAGTCTAATCCAAAACTTAGTGTTTAACAAAATATACTTTTCCAAAAATAATTTGATCTCTTATTCTGGATTCTATCCTTTTTAATCTCTACCAACTCGTATCCTTGAATATCCTTACGTTAGTAAAAAAATGATGATATCTCATCACATTTTCACCATTGCAGGACAACGTAGATCAATTTATTTGTCATTAAGGTACAAATTGCGCAAGGCTGCCTGTTGGTCAACACTTATGCCTAAGCCTTCAGAAAAATAATTTTCCATACTACCATATTTTGTATTCATTTCGTCAAATGCAGCATTGAGGTATTCTTCTTTCACACCAAAGATAGCTTCTGGAATGGAAGGGTATCCGCCCGCATCAATAAAATGTTGGATGTAACCTTCGTACATTGGGAGAATGTATTCATTGCTTCGCAAGTAATCCTCCATAACCGCTTCCTCTGGCACACCAATAAGGGTTAGAAAGGCTGCAGCTGCCCATCCAGTTCTATCCTTGCCAGTTGTACAATGGAAGAGTGCAGGTAATTTGTTTTTGTCTCCAAATGATAGGAATAATTCACCGAATGCTATTTTTGCACTTGGCAAATAAATAAATTGGCGATAGGTCTCTTTAAACATCTCCTCAACTTGGCCATTACCAAGCTCAATATTTGCTTGTTGAGGATCTTGCAAGAGTCCTATTATATTTGCTGTAGCTGAAGTTGAGTCATCAGCCAGCACATCCAACCAAACATTAATAACACCATCAGGCAACTCATCTGGCTTGGTTTCTCGCTCCATAATGGTACGCATATCAAAGTCATTTTTAAGATTAAGATTTGCGAGTAAAAGCATATCATCTGGACTAATATCAAAAAGCTGATTTGAGCGATAAACCAATCCTCTGGCAACAATTAATCCATTTGCAGTTTCGTAACCGCCCATATCTCGTAGATTAGGCACAGAAGCAATACCTAGACTTTGTCCTGGTTTTATTACTGGGTCTACTTCATTATCACTAGCTTTAGAGCATGAATAAAAAAAAATACTTGAGAATCCTAGCAGGAATACAAGCATAAAACTTGTAAGTGATTTTCGTGTGTAGTTCACTTTTTTTTATTTTAATTTGGTTAATAATCTGCTTGTAAATGTAACTACTTAAATTTGATTCTCAATATTATAATTATCTATTCTCTTCATTAGACCTTATAATGATTGAAATCGTATATAGGCGGAATTTAAGATTTTTTCGATTGCTAAGGCATTTTTCTTTTGCATCCCGTGCCTACGGGATGGAAAATGAAAATAACGAAAGCAAGCGGAAAAAGATAAATTGTGCCATACGATTTTAGTTGTTATAAGATCTATTTATTGATTCTTAATTTTGTATGGCCTTAGAATTGTCTCTTTTTACTCGATTTGTTTTTATGTGTGGCAACGTTTAGAAATGAATAGTAGCCGACTGCGTGGCACTTTCCTGTCAAGTTACAATGAACTTGAT
>CAZOEV010000577.1:0-2472 GCA_964578915.1 uncultured Lentimicrobiaceae bacterium | reverse complement strand
CACCAACTATACCTGTGGAGGCGGCGAGCAAAGCACCCACAAGAATAACCGAAATGCCAAGTCCTCCCCGCATTTTACCGAAAAGGGCCCCCATGGTTTCAAGGAGTTCTTCGGCAATATGGCTTTTTTCCAGAAAGCGCCAGACTTTATCCACCATTAAATTTCAAATTGGTTGAAATCAAAGACGATGTGGACAGTTGGGCTAAATATGCGCAGGATAATAAGATCAGTTATAAGCTACTTAAATATTTCAACCCATGGCTGCGAAGCGACAAGCTAAGGGTAAAGCGTGGACAAATTTACACCATAAAAATGCCACTTCCGCCATTCGATCTCACACATATAGAACTTGAGCAGCGCTACCTTCAACAATAATTCCTTACTTTGCAAATTCGTTTTGAAACAAACACATGAAGGAAAGCTTTTCAGAAGATAAATACCTGGAAATATACGGTGCCAGGGTTCATAATTTAAAAAATATAGACATAAAAATACCGCGCAATCAGCTTGTGGTGATCACAGGATTGAGCGGCAGCGGCAAGTCTTCGCTCAGTTTCGATACTATTTATGCTGAAGGTCAACGCCGCTATATGGAAACGTTTTCGGCTTACGCACGCCAGTTTATTGGAAGTATGGAACGCCCTGATGTAGATAAAATTACAGGACTTAGCCCAGTGATTTCTATTGAACAAAAGTCCGTTAACCGCAACCCACGCTCAACAGTAGGTACGATAACTGAAATTTACGACTTTTTCAGGCTGCTTTATGCCAGGGCATCAGATGCCATTTCTTATAATACGGGCGAAAAAATGGTGCGCTACTCCGAAGAGCAGATTACTAAACTTATTCTGGAACAGTATACCGGTAAACGCATCAATATATTGGCGCCGGTTATCCGAGCCAGAAAAGGCCATTACCGGGAGCTTTTTGAACAAATAAGACAATCAGGATTTTTACGTGTAAGGATTGATGGTGAGCTTCGCGAAATAGCCTTTGGGCTGCAACTCGACCGCTACAAAACACATGATATCGAAATTGTGATTGACCGCATCGAGGTTAACGAAAAAAGCGCAAAAAGACTTAGCCAAACCGTGCAAACTGCTCTAAAACACGGCAAAGGGCTGATGCAGATCATGGAACAGGATGCCGACGAGGTTCGCTATTTCAGCCGCCTGTTGATGTGCCCTTCAACCGGACTTTCGTATGACGAACCTGAACCCAACACCTTTTCGTTTAACTCACCTTATGGCGCCTGTCCCAAATGCAACGGCTTGGGTCGTATCTCGGAAGTTGATCTGAAAAAAATTATTCCTGAAGACAATAAAAATATCAAGAAAGGCGGCCTGGCTCCAATTGGTGAATATAAAAACAATTGGATATTTAATCAACTGGAAGCCATTGGCATACAGTATAATTTTACACTGGATACGCCTTTAAAGGACATTCCTGACGAAGCCATCGACATCATTTTATATGGTGCCAACCGCAGCTTTGATGTGAAAAAGGAATACCTCGGCGTGATGACTACATACACGCTTAATTTTGAAGGTATTATCAATTTCATCGAAGCACAGAATAATGAAAACGCTTCGCCTTCTATCAGACGTTGGGCAGGCAGTTTTATGAATCATGTCAGTTGTCCGCAATGCGAAGGCACCAGGCTTAAAAAAGAAGCCAGGTATTTTACTATTGACGGGAAAAACATTGCAGAGTTGGCCGAGATGGACATCACCGTTTTGGCCGCTTGGGTAAAACAACTACCGAAAAAGCTGAGCGAAAAACAACTGCTAATCGGCAAAGAAGTGCTGCGCGAAATTGAAAAACGCATCCATTTTCTGCTGGATGTAGGCATTGACTACCTCAACTTAAATCGCCCTGCAAATACCCTCTCGGGTGGCGAGTCGCAGCGCATCAGACTGGCCACACAAATTGGATCGCAGCTCACAGGCGTGCTGTATATTTTAGACGAACCCAGCATTGGCCTGCATCAACGAGATAACCACATGCTGATAAAATCGCTGCGCCAATTGCGCGATATTGGCAACTCCGTATTGGTCGTAGAACATGATAAAGACACTATTCTCGCTGCCGATTATGTGGTAGATATTGGGCCAGGAGCAGGCGTTCATGGTGGTACTATCGTGGGACAAGGAAAACCCGGTGATCTGATTGACTGCAGCAGCATCACTTGCCAATATTTAAGCGGAAAGAAAAAAATTGAAGTGCCGAAGTCACGCCGCGAAGGCCACAAAAACAAATTTATCACGCTAAAAGGTGCAACAGGACACAACCTGAAAAACGTAAACCTAAGGCTGCCTCTCGGCCAAATGATTTGCGTGACCGGAGTTTCCGGAAGTGGAAAATCAAGTCTTATCAATGAAACACTATATCCCATTTTAAGCCAACATTTTTATCGTTCTGTAAAAAGTCCGCTGCCTTACCAGTCTATCAAAGGCCTTTAAAATATTGATA
>CAZOEV010000576.1:0-2486 GCA_964578915.1 uncultured Lentimicrobiaceae bacterium | reverse complement strand
GAATATCTGGATCCAGCCAAATGCATCTGATGGGGGCACGAGCATGGGTGTAGCTATTTATATTTACAATGTAATATTAGGTCACAACAGAAAATTTGAACTAAAAAATGCATTTTTGGGGCCGGAATACAGAACAAAGCAGATAAAACAGTTACTTGACAAAAAAAAGATAAAATATTCTGAATTCAATGATAAAAAAGAGATTATTGAGAAAACAGCGAAACTTATTTATGAAAACAATGTTGTCGGCTGGTTCCATGGCAGGATGGAATGGGGGCCGAGGGCTTTGGGTGCAAGAAGCATTCTTGCAAACCCATCTAACCCAAAAGCAAAGGAGTTGCTTAATGCAAAAAACCAATACGATAATGCAAAGGTAACTTACGATAATCTCAACAAAAACTTTAATGCTTCGGGACAGAAAGTTTCCAGTTCTATGAATGGTTATATCAAGCAAGTATTTGTCCAAAATGGGCAATATATAGAAGCAGGTCAACCGATTGTAATAATATCCCAAAACAAAACATTGCTATTACGTGCCGAGGTTCAGCAAAAGTATGCACAGATATTAGGAACAATTTCTTCGGCTAATATCCGCACGTTACACGATAACCAAACTTATACTTTGGAGCAATTAAATGGCAAAGTAGTTTCGTTTGGCAAAAACACCAATAACGATAATTACTTAATCCCCATAAGTTTGCAGATTGACAATAAGGGAGCTTTTGTTTCAGGAGGTTTTGTTGAGTTGTACTTAAAAACCCTGACCAATTCAAAAGCATTAACAATCCCCAATTCAGCAATATTGGAGGAGCAAGGTATGTACTTTATTTTTGTACAGGTACACCCTGAACTCTTTGAGAAAAGAGAAGTGAAAGTGGGTGTTACGGATGGTTTAAAAACAGAAATAACAAAAGGTCTTACGCAACAAGAACGAGTTGTAAGTGAGGGTGCTATTCTGGTCAAACTGGCTCAGGCAACAGGAACATTAGACGCTCATTCAGGTCATAACCATTAGGAAATGTTGAATGTTGAATGTTAAATTTTAAATGAAAAAACAACATTCAAAATTTAAAACCTACAATTCAAAATTTCTAAAACACAAACAATGAAAACAGAAAATATAATACGCGATAAAACATTTGATTTTGCTTTAAGCATAATTGAATTATACAAGATTATGGTTGCGCAAAAGGAATTTGTTCTCTCAAAGCAACTCCTCAGAAGTGGAACCAGCATTGGTGCCAATGTTGAGGAAGCGACTGCAGCAATTTCTAAAAAAGATTTTACTGCTAAGATGTCCATTTCATCGAAAGAAGCAAGAGAAACAAGATACTGGCTTCGATTACTTGAGAAAAGTAAATTGGTGGACATTAACATAACAAGGCAACTTGGCGATATAGAGGAAATTATAAATATTCTTACAGCTATAGTTAAAACCTCACAAAGCCGGTAATTATAAATGTTGAATGTTGAATGTTGAATTGTAAATTAAAAAACAGCATTCAACATTCATAATTTAAAATTCAGGTTCTACTGCAATTTTCGTGGAAGAATAATCGATTATCCTTATAACTGCCACTTTAACAATGATTTATATGATTAATGATCAATTCTATCAAAGAATCTATAACATGCAGATTATATATCACTTACAAGAACGTTAACTTGTTATACCCACTAAGTTTACAGTAGAACCAAAATTCAACATTTAAAATTCAACATTTAAAACTTCATTTATGTTAAATAATATTATAAAATTCTCACTGAACAACAAATATCTCATTTTGCTCAGTTCGGTGTTGTTAGTAGTTCTCGGGACGAGAACCGCTATAAATATGGACGTAGATGTCTTTCCTGATTTCACGTCTCCAACCGTAGTTGTAATGACCGATGCACATGGAATGGCATCCGAAGAAGTAGAACGACTGGTTACATTTCCTATTGAAACTTCTGTTAATGGTGCTACTGATGTTCGCAGGGTGCGTTCCGTTTCTTCGCAAGGTTTCTCCTTTGTTTGGGTAGAATTTGATTGGGGGACAGATATATTCAAAGCCCGTCAAATCGTAAGCGAAAAACTGATTAGTATATCATCGCAAATGCCTATTGGTGTTGGACAACCTACGCTGGCTCCACAATCGAGCATTATGGGCGAAATATTCTTAATCGGGATGCAGGCTGACAGCACAAGCATGATGGATTTAAGAACCATTGCCGAATGGAATGTGAAACCTTTGATTTTGGCAACTGGTGGCGTATCGCAGGTTACAATAATCGGTGGCGATTACAAGCAATATCAAATATTAGCCAATCCTGATAAAATGAAATATTACGATGTTTCAATGATTGAATTGGCTGAAATATGCAAAGGTATTAGTCAAAATTCCGCAGGAAGTGCAGTTCGTCAATATGGAAATGAATATGCCGTCCGGGGAATGGCAAGAACCGCTGATGTAGAAGAATTGGGTAATTCTTACATAAAATCGAAA
>CAZOEV010000575.1:0-2492 GCA_964578915.1 uncultured Lentimicrobiaceae bacterium | reverse complement strand
GTAACTAATCAGTGTCAAAATGTATTATAACTTTCAGTATTACTCTGTGAAACTCAGTGTCTTCTTTGTGGCTCTTTGTGAAACAGCTATCCCACAAAGTTGCTCAAAGAAGCACAAAGTTACACAAAGACTAAACAAGATTGAACGTAACCCTTATGATTATTGTCTTTCAATACACTGATTAGTTCCGAAATTTGTATTACGTCAGACCAGTCAAGGTACGACTATCCTGCGACGCCTCCTAGTTGCGCCCTGACTTTTTAATACTTGATTTTAGTATAATATGCAGTTCTCCAGAACTGTGCCAGTATATATTTTACATAAAAAAACCGCACGAATTATTTCGCGCGGTTCTTTCAATTCAAGAAAATTGATATTTTTAACTGCCTAAAGTGGCAACCATAACGGCTTTAATAGTGTGCAAACGATTTTCGGCTTCATCGAAAACTACGGAGGCTGCCGACTCAAATACTTCATCGTTTACTTCCATGGCTTCTACACCAAATTTCTGATAGATTTCTTCTCCAACGGTCGTTTGACGATTGTGGAATGCTGGCAAGCAATGGAGGAACTTCACGTTCGGGTTGCCTGTTTTGTCCACTACAGACTGATTTATCTGGTAAGGCATCATCATTTTGATGCGTTCTTCCCATACGCTGTCTGGTTCGCCCATAGAAACCCAAACATCGGTATAAAGAAAATCAACACCTTTTACGCCTTCGTCAACGCTATCGGTCAAAGTAATTGTTGCGCCGGTTTCTTTAGCAATTTCACGGCAGGTGGCGACTAATTTTTCTTCTGGCCACAATTTTTTAGGTGCTACGGCACGAAAATCCATGCCCATTTTGGCAGCGCCAACCATCAGTGAGTTGCCCATATTGTTGCGTGCATCGCCCAAATAAGCAAAGCTGATTTGGTGCAATGGCTTGTCGCTGTGCTCGATCATGGTGAGGAAGTCGGCCAGAATTTGAGTTGGATGAAACTCATCAGTTAGTCCGTTCCAAACGGGAACGCCGGCATATTCGCCGAGTTCTTCAACAATTTCCTGACCAAAACCACGGTATTCGATGCCGTCGTACATACGTCCCAAAACGCGGGCAGTATCTTTCATTGATTCTTTTTTGCCAATTTGCGAGCCGGAAGGTCCCAAATAGGTAACGCGAGCTCCTTGGTCGTAAGCGGCGGTTTCAAAGGCGCAGCGCGTACGTGTGGAGGCTTTTTCAAAAATCAGCGCAATGTTTTTGCCTTGCAAACGGGGCTGTTCAATGCCGGCATATTTGGCTTTTTTCAGGTCAGCGGAAAGGTCCAATAAAAATTTGATTTCTTTTGGTGTGAAATCAAGGAGTTTCAAAAAATTTCTATTTCTCAAGTTAAATGCCATAATAAGGATGTTAATCGTTTATAAATGATTGAATTAATTTGTCTTCTATCTCTTTGAGCTGACAAAATTAAGGATAATTTGTTATTTTTTTCACAGACGGTGAGAAACTTATAAAGTAGAAGGTTATTGGCTTTAAAATTCCTGCTTAGATGGTATAAAATGGATTTTCATTGGTGCCTACATTGAATGTATTGCGTGTTTAAATGGCGTTTATAAGGTCTTTAAATGATTAGAAGTTTGGCAGTATCGTTCTAAATTACTGCAAAAATCTCCCATTACACCTCCAAAATTATCAACGCATTCAGCCTTTATGTATTTTTGCCGCATGATTATCATTGACAATACCATTGTGAGCAGCGAGTTTCTAGCTGCACGTTTTATCTGCGATTTGCCACGTTGCAAAGGCGAATGTTGTGTGGCAGGTGATGCCGGTGCGCCAATGGAAGAGCTGGAAATCAGTTTACTGGAAGATAATCTGGACGAGATAAAACCGTTTATGCGTCCAGAAGGCTTGCAGGTTGTTGAGCAGGATGGCGTGTTTGACTATGACGAAATGGGACAATATGTTACGCCTTTGGTGAATGGCCGAGAATGTGCGTTTGTTGATTTTCATGAAAACGGCACAGCGATTTGTACCATCGAAAAGGCTTATAATGCTGGCAAAAGTACTTTCAGAAAACCCGTGAGCTGTCACCTTTATCCGGTGCGATTGGTCGAAAAAGACGGTTTTGTGCATATCAATTATCACCAATGGAGTATTTGCGTGCCGGCCAAACGAAAAGGCGAGAAAGCTGGCCTTCCGTTGTATAAATTTCTGAAAGATTCGTTGGTGCGTAAATTTGGCGAAGAATGGTATCAACGCCTTGAAAAAGAAGCTTCTAAAAAGGGATACTAAACCTCTCCTCCCGAAAAACATTAGGTTAAACGCATTTTTTTCTTGACTTTTTTGATTCCGTGATTATCTTTGTACAATAATTAACTATAAAAATAGTTATATAACTATCAACATAGTCTTATGAAAGAACTCACCAAAGCGGAAGAACAAATTATGCAGGAATTGTGGACACTTGAAAAGGCATTTGTCAACGATATTCTGGAGCGGCTGCCATAT
>CAZOEV010000574.1:0-2496 GCA_964578915.1 uncultured Lentimicrobiaceae bacterium | reverse complement strand
GTCTTTGCGGATGCCTTGATCAAACTGGAGATAATTTGTCGTAAAAAAAGGCGATTTCACCATATTGATGGTTTCATTGTCCTTTTTATCGTAATCAGTTTTTGCCGCTTCCGGAAGTTGAAAATCAATGGCATCAATGGCTTCCTCGGTGTGTAGCTCGCGCATTTGGCCAGCCTCGTCCATCCTATCCCAATCGTAAATGCGATAAGTTGTGTCGCTGGTTTGCTGAATTTCAGCAATTAAAGTTCCTGGTCCTAATGCATGAACCCTGCCGGCAGGCATATAAAATACATCGCCTTTTTCGACTTCTTCAAAGTTCATCAACGACTTGATTTCGCCTTTTTCCATGGCTTCGAGGTAGTCGGATTTGGTTAGTTGGCGATTGAATCCGCTAATGAGTTCTGCCTCTTTATCGGCCTGCATCACGTACCACATCTCGGTTTTTCCCATGCCGATGCCACGTCGCTGCGCCAAAACATCATCCGGATGCACCTGAATAGAAAGCCAATCGTTGGAGTCGATAATTTTTACCAAAATCGGAAAAACATCACCAAAACGTTCGTAAACTGCTTCGCCTACCAGATCGCCCATAAAAACCTCAACCAGTTCATTCAATTCATTACCAGTGAGATAACCGTTTTCAACCACGGTTGGATCAGCCTGCACGCCCGACAAAAGCCAGGCTTCACCACAATTTGGCACCTGGCCGAAATCCATTCCTAATACTTCACGGATCTTTTGTCCGCCCCAAATCTTCTCTTTAAAAACAGCTTTAAACGTAAAGGGATATAAACTTTGCATGGATTTTAAAATTTGGTGGCAAAGTTAGGGATTTAAAAAGTGAAAAGATTTGCGCTCATGCGATGAAATCGCGTAGCAGCAATATCTTGTTCAAATGCAGTAATCTTTTGCTCTATCAGGAATGAACTGGAAAGCGATTTCAATTATTAAAAACAATCCATTTTTCACTTTTAGAAACCCATTTATTTTACTCTAAATCAATTACTATCAACAGATTTTCTTTTACGGCATCAATGAGGTTTTTGGGTAAATCTCCCACCTTTTTCACTAATCGTTTGTTGTCAATTGCTCTAATTTGGTCAATCATTATATCACAATTTGTGTGCAGATGTGCTTCTCCTTTTTTTAAATGTACGCGCAAGATTTCCGAATCTTTTTTAACATTTGTCGTTATCGGGCAAATAATTGTTGAAGGATGCGGAATTTGATTTAGGAGATTGGTTTGAATAATGAGTACCGGTCTTGTTTTCCCAGGTTCGGTGCCGATTTGTGGATTTAAATCTGCAGTCCAGATTTCATACTGCTTAATCGACATAATCAATCTCCTCAAAATCTTTAAGCACAGCCATTGATTCGTTTTTTACTAAATCAGATTCCCTTTTTAGCTTTTTTTCTATGATAGCACGCCTTTGAAATTGATTATAATATTCCAATGCCTCATTAATATACCTGTTTCTTGGTTTTTTAATTCTAGACAGAATCTTTTCAGTTTCTCCAAAAATTGAATCGTCAATTTTTAATGATATTGTTTTCATTCTTTTTGCTTTTTAACGTACCAAAAGTATATATAATTAGTATATATAGCAAGTATTTTTATTTCCACCGACAGAAAGGATTCGCACCAACATCATGAAGCTTATGGCAACTCTGAAATAAACCTTGCCTGTTTTTGTTATTTGAATGCAAAATCAAAGCTTTCCAAATAGTCTTTGAAGCGTAGTTAGCTGGCAAATCATTAAATTTGTAGCATGAATCAATTTTATAACATTGAAAAACTTACTAAGTTTCGACGCGAGCTGCACCAAAAACCGGAGCTTTCGGGCTATGAAAAGCGGACTTCAGCATTTATAAAAGCATTTTTGGCGCCACTAAAACCCGATCAAATTATTGAAAACCTGGGCGGCCACGGACTGGCTTTGGTGTTTAAAGGAAAAGAAGCTGGAAAACGGGTGCTTTTGCGGGCTGATATGGATGCTTTGCCGATTACTGAAAAGTCAAAGCTGGATTATAAATCTCAAAATGAAGGTGTTGCGCACCTTTGCGGACACGATGGCCACAGTACTATTATGGCCGGCGTGGCGATGCGGCTTGCTGAAAAACGGCCACAAAAAGGCGAAGTAGTCTTGCTTTTTCAGCCTGCTGAGGAAACCGGCGAAGGCGCTGAAAAAGTAATCAAGGACTCGAAATTTGACACTATCAAACCCGATATCGCTTTTGCTTTGCACAATTTGCCCGGCTTTGCTTTGAATACTATTGTTGTTAAAAACGACACCTTCGCGGCAGCCTCCGTGGGCATCAAAATAAAATTCAATGGCCGCACTGCACATGCTTCACAGCCCGAAACCGGCCTGAGTCCTGCATCTGCCTTGGGCGAAACCATAAGCCGCTTCACGCAACTGGCCGAAAAATGGAAGCAAAGCAAACGCTTTCAACTACTTACCATCACGCATGCCTGGCTTGGCGATGAGGCTTTTG
>CAZOEV010000573.1:0-2496 GCA_964578915.1 uncultured Lentimicrobiaceae bacterium | reverse complement strand
AATAAACGAAATTTTCTGTGGATTTGCAAAAGCAAATAAAAATTTCTCAAAAGTCAGATCACCCACCAAAGCCAAAACGATTTGGTCAGTGGCATAATTATTTTTGACAAAACGAAAAAGATCACTTCTTGAAAAGGATTTTACGGTTTTTTCGGTGCCTAAAATAGGATGCCCAATGGGATGTCCGTTGAAAAGCTGGTCTTCAAATTCATCAAAAATTTCTTCGGAAGGATTATCGCGGTAGGCATTGATTTCGTCCAGCACCACTTCTTTTTCTTTTTCCAATTCATTTGCCGGAAAACTCGCCTGAAACGCAATATCAGCCAGCAATTCCATGCTGCGGTCGGTATGCGCATTTAAAAAAGAAGCATGAAGGCAGGTTTCTTCTTTGGTTGTGTAGGCATTGAGCTCGCCGCCCACATTTTCCAGGCGACTAAGCACATGGTAAGCTTTACGCTTTTTAGTGCCTTTAAAAATCATGTGCTCAATAAGATGCGCCAGTCCATACTCGTGACTCAACTCATCGCGCGAGCCGGTATTTACCATGAGTGCCAGGTGTGCGATTTGACCGTTCTTCTGCCTGTGAATCAGTCGGATGCCATTGGGAAGCGTATGATAATTGTAGGTTGATGTCATGATATTGCTTTGTTGCGAAAAGAATCTGGACGCAAAAGTAGGTAATCCCTATTTATTGCCAACGGATGCTTTATATTTGTGCTTGAAATAGTCATATCTATGTTAAATTTTGATATCGTAAAGCCCACCCTTATTATTGATAAAGCCAAAGCGCTTGAAAATATTCATCGCATGCAAGCCAAGGCCGCAAGGCATGGTGTTGTTTTTAGGCCGCATTTTAAAACCCACCAATCCGGTCTGGTGGGAGCGTGGTTTCGGCAGGCAGGCGTCGATAAAATTACCGTTTCATCCGTAAGTATGGCGCAATATTTTGCAGATCACGGCTGGGATGATATACTGATTGCCTTTCCAGTTAATTTATTGGAAATCAAACAGATTAACAGGCTCGCTTCACGTATTAACTTACAGCTTTTGTTGGAAGATTTGACTGTCGCTAGCCAGCTTAATGAACGGCTGGAACATCTTGTAGAAATTTACATCAAAATAGATGTAGGAGCCCATCGCACGGGTATTCCAATGGAAAATGCCAGCCAAATTTTAGGATTGGCGGCAGAGATAGGAAATCTGGACAAGCTTAAGTTAAAAGGACTGCTAGCTCACGCCGGACAGTTTTATGATAATCCGGGTGGCATCGCTGCAATTCAAAAGGAAGTTAGCGCGATCAATAAGCAGCTAGTCTGGCTCAAACAACAAATCGGTGATGAAAATTTGCTGCTGAGCTGGGGCGACACGCCTTCATGTTCTATGTTGGAAACTCTACCAGATTTTGATGAATGGCGACCCGGAAATTTTGTGTATTTCGATTTGATGCAATACCACATCGGCGCCTGCCAACTCAATGATATTGCCGTTGCGGTGGCTTGTCCGGTTGTAGCAATGCACTCCGAACGCAACGAAATGACGATTTACGGCGGCGCTGTTCACTTCTCTAAGGAATTTATTGCTGCCGACCAAAACTTTCGGTTGTATGGCTATTTGGTAACTTTCACAGAAAATGGTTGGTCAGAACCATTATCAGGCGCTTGGCTTTCAGGCCTTTCGCAGGAACACGGCATTGTAAAAATTCCGTCTGATCTTGCCCAACAATTTAAACCAGGAGATTTGGTCGGTATTTTACCAATTCATTCTTGTTTAACCGTTGATGCTATTGGTATTCAACATACTACTGTAGGAGAATTGGTGCCAAAAATGAGTTTTGCATAAGCGTGAAGCAGAATTGCGAAATTTCAGAAGGGAGTAAGTTTTAATAATGAATTATCGTTAACAATAAAAAACCGCAATTTGCCAGAAACCTTACCTTTGTGGCTTCGCTGAAAAAGACTTTATCCATGAGCAAAAATTTTATTCTTCTGTCGCTTGCTATTTTTGTAAGCTTTGTGCAGTTGCAGGCGCAAAAACGTGTTTCCGACACCACCGTTTCAGCAGTCATGTTTCATGCCACTTATTCTTTTCAAGCGCCCGGTGGCGATCTCACCACTTATTTTGGCAACAACTCAACCATCGGCGGAGGTGTAAGCTATAAAACGGATAAAAACTGGATGTTTGGTGCTTTCGGACATTTTATTTTTGGCGATCAGGTAAAGGACAGGGCCGAAATTCTTAGCTTGGTAAGTACCAGCGATGGTGAAGTGATTGACGGAAACGGTTTATACACCAGTTTGGCGCTTTTTGAACGTGGATATCACCTGCAACTGAAAGCAGGTAAGCTGTTTAATGTTTTGGCTCCTAATCCCAATTCAGGTATTTTTGTGCAGGCCGGTCTGGGATATCTCATGCACCGCATACGCATCGAAACACAATTTGGAACGGCGCCACAACTGATGGACGATTATGCGCTGGGCTATGATCGTATGCGCGGCG
>CAZOEV010000572.1:0-2505 GCA_964578915.1 uncultured Lentimicrobiaceae bacterium | reverse complement strand
TTTTGCCCTCACTTTTTGCCGCTATCCTTATCAAGCTGGCCGATGCAAGTCTTAAACAGTCGATCAATAAATCGGCAGTAGAACTTCTGGCCTTGCCTATCCCATTAAGGCTCAAAAACAAAGCCAAAACATTTATCGATGTTTTTGTTGATAGTGTTGCTACCGGCATTGGCGGATTGATTCTGATATTGTTGGTAAATGCTTTCGACCTATCGACCCGTTTTATTAGTTTGATAATACTGGTAATCCTGGGCGTATGGTTTTATTTCGCTTTCAAAGTGCGCAAAGAATACCTTAAGTCATTCCAGTTAAAAATCAAACAGGCAGCAGGTAATGCTCAGGCAAAAAGCATGAACTTCACTAACGATTCTGTCATCATTGCATTGACCCGTGTGCTTGAAAAAGGGAATGACAAGCAAAAACTCTGGGCTCTGCAAAAAACCCGCGAACATCCCAATATAAAACTATTCGATAGCCTCAATGCACTTTTAACGGATGCAAACAGTCAGATCAGGGCTGAAGCCATGCGCAACCTGTATTTTTATCGCAACAAAAATATTACCCAACAAGTAGTTCAACTGATCAACGATCCCGTGCATGAAGTAAAAGTAAGTGCTTTTGAATACCTTTTGGAGCACCAGCCTCACGATCGCATGAAACTGATGCAACGCTATTTATATGGCTCCGACAACAGCCTGAGCGGTGCAGCCTTGTTAGGTCTTGCAGGCGAATTGCGCAATAATCCCGAACTTAAGCGCAAATACGAGCTGCAACAGCTTATTGCCAGAAGAATTAAAGAACTTTCGCAGGAGAAAGACGACGCCATTATTCATTTTAACACCAAAACCCTTCTTGAAACAATCGGTAAAGGAAATGTGATGGCACATTATGGTTTTATACACCAAAACCTTAACGGCAATCACAACGAGCTGGTGAAAATCGCCATTAAAGCAGCAGGTTTAACCCTTTCTGCCGAATTTATTGACCCGCTTTTTAAACTTGTTGTCAACCCGCAGTTGACCGAAAGCACCTGCATTGCGCTGGCGCAATATGGCCCCGACTTACTGCCTCTTCTTAAAGCTAAGCGTGAAACATCCGAAGACAAAAACCTACGTTATGTTTTACCTGAGGTCGTTGCACAAATCGACTCACAGCAATCTATCCGGTATTTGTTTGATATGCTCAATTCAGAAGACTTTCAAGAACGCCTTAATGCTATTAATGCCCTGGCAAAATTAAAAGCCAGGTTTTCAGATCTTCATTTCGACAAAAAGCTGCTTATGAGCCGCATACTTGAAGAAGCCAAATTATTGCAGGACACTCTGTCGGTTTTGTATATACAGCTAAAGCTGGAAAAAGTAGCCGGTAAGATTGATGCAGCAGACAACACGCCAATGCGCGACGCTCGGAAAAGCCTTATTAATTTGCTTGAACATCGATTAGATGGTGGTTTGGAGCGTATCTTTAAGCTATTGGGACTAAAATTTCCACCCGATGAGATAACTTCGGCCTACCGAAGTTTCCAAAGCAACAAGCCCGACATCAGAATGAGTAGCATTGAATTTCTGGATAATCTGCTCGACTCAAGACTAAAACGTGTTTTGATACCGCTTTTTGAAACCACACTGATGGAGACCGTTTCGAAGGATACTTTACGGCAAATGAACATCCATATTCCCGGCGAAGTTGAATGCTATACTATGCTCCTCGAAGGCAATGATATTAAGGTGAAACTGGCTGTTTTATACCTTATTAGTCAATTAAATGACGTATCTTTTCTTCCGTTGATTCAAAAACATACGGGCAGTAAAAACCCAAAAGTAAAAGACTTTGCCCTGAAAGCAGAAGCTGCTTTGCTGGCCAATTAACTACTTTCTTATCAGGCCATCGATTTGCGTGGCAAGCTCAAGGTGGTCGATATTGGAGTTTTTTCGCAGCACATTCGACATCAACGCCACCAGGTAAATAGTGCCGTCCGGCTGTTCAACAATGGCAACGGAGTTCATAAAATTCTGTACATTTCCCATGTATTTTTTACACTCAAATCCCTCTTCGGGTTTGCATTTATACAAGCTTCCCGACTTAAAAAACAGCGCGGCATTGGTCAGCCGTGGCGAACTTCCGTAGCGGATACGGCGATCGGTCATATAGAGCAAGCGTTTAATCTCGAGGCTCGATGCAATATCTACAATTTTACCTCTTTCCATGGCCACCAAAAACTTCATCATGCCCTTGGGCGAGCCAATGCTGCCGCCTTCGCCGGTAATATAAGACTTGGCGCCCTTGGTAAACATAGAGCCTAATCGCCATTCATCTTCAGAAATTCCCAAAGCACGGAGCGGTTCGTTCACAACAATATTTGCTAAGCGTCGGAGGCTGTCTTTGGGCATTTCCTTAAAGAAATTCACGGCCTGCAATTCCGTCAAATCAGGATAAGCCTTGCCGAAGTAACGCATCAATATCAATTCGCGCCAAACCACACTGGCCGCTCCATTATTACTAACG
>CAZOEV010000571.1:0-2515 GCA_964578915.1 uncultured Lentimicrobiaceae bacterium | reverse complement strand
CATAATCAGGATGCTGTGCTTTGAGCATGGGCTTCACAGACTGGACACATACTATCTCAAAAGCGCCCATGCTCAAAGCACAGCATCCTGATTATGAAGTGTATTCTACAGGAATTCATGCCGAGCGCGGTGTTTCCTGTGCTGATTGCCACATGCCGTATATAAGCGAAGGCGGATTGAAATTTTCAAACCACCATGTTACAACGCCACTAAAATATATCTCACAAGCTTGCCAAACTTGCCATCGTGAAAGCGAAGGAACACTGATGCAAAACGTGATTGACCGCCAGGATAAAGTAGCTGAACTCAGAAAACAAGCGGAGAAACTGCTCACCCGCGCACATGTTGAAGCCGGATTAGCCTGGGAAAATGGCGCAACAGAAAGCCAGATGAAGGATATTTTATACGACATCCGCGTGGGACAATGGTACTGGGATTATGTAGCTGCCTCACACGGCGGATCATTCCACTCACCTGTTGAAAGCGCTAGGGTTATGGGCAAATCAATTGCTGAATCACAAAATGCACGTGTGAAATTGGCGCGTCTTTTGGCCAGTTTAGGTGTAAATACCGAAGTAGCTTATCCTGATATTTCTACTAAAGCTAAAGCGCAGGAATACATTGGCTTACCGATGGATAAACTGAGAGAAGAAAAAGCGAAATTCTTGAAAGAAGTAGTTCCCGTTTGGAAACAAAAAGCGGCTGAAAGAGAAGCTGGATATGATATCGTATTAAACGAAGAATAGGTTTTTAACTGTTTTTTTATAACTAATCCCGGATTTTAGCAATAAAATCCGGGATTTTTGTTGATGAGTTTGTGGGTTTTTGAGTTTACGAGTTGATAAGTTTACGGGTTTAAGAATTATGTATTTGACTGTTTATTATGGTTTAACGGTTTAATTATTAGCAATAATTAGAGCTTTAGCCCAGGCTTTTTACACGTGATTAATTCATCGTCATAGACAGGGGAAAAGATAAATTAACTATTGATACTTCTATTCAAATTTGTGAAGTTGAGTGCATGAATTTGAAGTTTTAGAAGTAACCCAACTTACAAAAACTTATGCAGCACTTGATTAATACTTGGAGTATTTATCAAGAGAACTTTTATTTCTTGCGCTAAACACTAAGATAATTTTTTCCTCAACAAGGACTAATTCACCTCACTCCAAACTTCGGCATGGCGCAAAATGAATCCTTAGTCAAAAAATTCCTTACTTTGCAAATGATTTAGTCCATTTGCTATTGGATTAGCGCCTGGCATCTCGTTTTTTGTATATCTGATATATAAGGCTTTACTATATGCTTCCTACTTACGCTATTTACTGTGAAAATACCCAAACCGAAAAGAATTATCCTTTCGGCACTACGCTTGCCGAAATTGCTGCCGATCTGAAGGTTGATATGGGTTTTCCTATTCTGGGTGCCATGGTCAATAATTCTTTGAAGGAGTTGACTTATATGGTTTATAAACCCAAAACAGTTTCATTTATTGGATTTCCGCACAATGATGGGCAGCGTATGTATCTGCGTTCTTTATCTATGGTTTTGTTTAAAGCAGCGCATGACCTCTATCCTGATCATAAACTAAAAGTTCAACATTCGGTTTCTGGAGGTTTGTATTGTGAGTTAGTGAACCACCAAAGCCCGGGTCCCTTATCCGAAATTGTAAAACGTTTACGAAACCGGATGAAGGAAATTATTGCACAGGATATTGCTTTTGAAAGGGATGAGATTAGAACAGAGGAGGCATTGAAAATTTTTGAGCAGTTCAATCTCGAAGATAAATGCACACTTATGCGCACCCGGCGACAATTTTATAGTTCGGTTTACCGGCTGGATGATGTGGTCAATTATTTTTACGGATACTTGGTGCCTTCAACGGCTTATCTGAATCATTTTGGTCTGGTGGAATACTATGAAGGAATGCTATTGGTGATGCCCGAAAAGAACAATCCCGATCAACTGGGCAAAGTGGTGCATCAGCCTAAATTGTTTGAAATTTTCAAGGAGTATAAAGATTGGGTAGATATTATCGGTGTGCCGCACATGGGTCAGTTGAATCAGTTGGTGCTAGATGGTAAAGCAGGCGATATAATCAAGGTTTCGGAAGCCCTTCAGGAGAAAAAAGTGGCCCAGATTGCCGATATGATCCAACACAAAAAAGAGGTGAAAGTAGTTTTTGTGTCAGGGCCTTCCTCTTCTGGAAAAACTACCTTTGCCAAGCGACTGTCCGTTCAGTTGTGGGTGTTGGGTTATAAACCCATGGTGATCTCCATGGATAATTATTTTGTAGACCGCGAGCTAACTCCACTTGATGAAAAAGGAGCTTATGATTTTGAAAGTCCCGACGCCATTGATGTAGCGCGCTTAAATGCCAATCTGAACGATTTGTTTGAGGGGAATGAAATTGATTTGCCAAAGTTTTCTTTTGTTGATGGCAAACGTTTTTATGACGGCACAAAACTTAAGCTGGAAGAGAATGCTATTTTGGTGATTGAAGGCATTCATGCCC
>CAZOEV010000570.1:0-2519 GCA_964578915.1 uncultured Lentimicrobiaceae bacterium | reverse complement strand
GTTCTTCATTGGCCTGACGAAGTTCTTCTTGCTGCACCTCTAGCTCATTGGCTTGGTCTTGTGTTTGGGCAAGCAGTGTTTTCACTGTTTCAGCAGCTAAAACTGTTTTTATGGCGATAGCAATATTGGAACAGCTCAATTCTAGGAAAGTGAGTTTTAGTTCATCAAACGGATTGATGGTTGCATACTCAATTACGCCAAAAGTTTTGTCTTCGTGCACCAAAGGATACAAAACATATTGCTGAGGATGCAAAGTGCCTTCTCCAATTTCAATTTGCTGGCTTTTTGCACTTTCGTTTAATAACAACAGCTGCCTGTCTTTGGCCACCTGGCCGATAAGTCCTTCGCCACTTGCAAAGCGCTGCTTAATGGTATTTGAATTGTTATCGGCTGCAAAGCTAGCTTTCAGAACAAAACTGTCGGTGTGTTCTTCGTAAATGTATATCAGTCCAAGCTGTGCTTTGAGGTATCTGCTTGTGAAGTCGATGATGGATTGTGCCAGCTTTTTCGTGTCGGGCTGGCCGCTTAATCCTGAATCCAATTCATTGATACCACTTTTCAGCCAGTTCTGATTTTTGTTTTGCAAAGCATTTTCAGCCAGTGTCCGCGTCATTTCATAAAGCGCGACATTCAGGGTGTCTTTATCGCTGCGGGGTACCACTGTAACGGTGTAATCGCCTTTTGCAATGCTGTTGGCTTGACTTACCACTTGCCTAAAACTTTCGACCATCTGATTCATGGAAGAACCCAATAAATCGTTTTCGCTACGGATTTCAACCTTTTCAGAATAGTCGCCTTTTGCCATAAACTTAGCGACGTTAGAATATTCTTGAAGGCTACTAATGAGTCGATTAAAGGTGTCAACCATTTCGCCTATCTCATTGCGCGGTGCTTTAATTTGCTTGCTGTAAATTTCGCCTACTGCAACTTCCTTAGCCCAAGAAGAGAGTTGTTTGATAGGATTTACAAACCAGCGGGTAACTAAAATAGAGGTAAAGAAAACCACGAGAATGGTGATGATAAATGAGATTTTAACGATATCAGAAAGTTTGCGTGCGTAAGCAAATGCCTCGCTGTGATCAATTTCCTCTATTAAAACCCAATTTACGCCCATAGGCTCTAAGGCGCTGAGGTTACGGTAAATACCTAATACATAGCGTTCTGTTTTATCAGAATCGTAGGTGGAAACCTTTTCAATTTCTAGCTCATTTTCTTTTAAAACCTGTGGGTTGTGCCTGTTTTGAAGAAAAAACAACCAGTCGGTAACTTTTTGATTGTCAATTTTAGTTTCCATAATTTCTGCCTCAATGCCAAAACGCATAGAAGAGCGCAGTAATCTGTCGCTTCCAACGATGTATGCCTGTCCAGTTTCGCCATAACCCGCATCCTGTTGTATGATTTGGTTGATACGGTCCATTGTGATTTGAAGCGCGATCATACCAATTAACTCACCGTTTTGATTGTTTACTGGCTGCACAAAATGTCCTGTAAGCTCGTTGTACGAAGGTTCGTAAAATTCCAGGTCAGAAAATTGTAAGCTTTTGGAATCAATGACTTCCCTTGCTGCTTTTGCAAATTTCGTAAAACGAAAAGGGCCAGTAAACAAGTTGGTTCCTAGGTCGGCTCCTTTGCGAAGGCTAAACAAAATATTGCCTTTGGCATCTAGAAAGTAGATGTCGTGGTAGCCATTTTTATTGGCTAAATCTTTATATTCATCGCGGTGTTCGGCAGTAATTTGCTCCCATAGCGCTGTTTTGGAGTAGTCGGAAAGCGGAATTTTACTACTGTTCCAAGCAGAATCAAGCTCGATTATAAAATTGATGTCAGCATTTTGTCTGCTGTTTAGTTCCAGAAAATCTACTATCTCATTAAAAAACGTATTAATATAGGCCACCCTGAGTTGCGAAGTGGTGTTGAGCGATTTTTCGGCAACGATGGTTAGCCCATGATAAGCGTTTAAAAAATTGATAAAACTTATTGAGGCCAAAGGCACCAAAGAAATAGCAAGAAACCAGATAAGCAGCGATTTGCCTACGCCAATATAACGCCAGGAATGAATTGAATGTTTAATTTTTTCCCAGGTTGAGGCTTTGTTGTAGTCCAGATTTTCCATAGGTTTGTTTTGTGAATCAATAGTTTATCACTTAATTGTCCTGTGGGATACGTGCAAATTTTTCGATTGTAGTATAAAGTTCGCTTGGGTTTACGGGTTTCGTGATGTAATAATCCATACCTGCTGCCAGACATTTTTCGCGGTCGCCTTTCATAGCATGGGCTGTCATGGCCACAATAGGGGTGTGGTACGACTTGTCTTTTTCAAAAAGCCGGATGCCACGTGTTGCATCAAAGCCATCCATTTCAGGCATCTGAACATCCATCAAAATGATGTCGTAATTTTTTTCCTGCACCGCTTCAAGAGCTAACTTGCCATTTTCAACCGCATTTACCACCCATCCTTTTTTCTCCAAAAGTTGCACAACAATTTTTCGATTAATAATCTGATCTTCTGCCACCAAAAT
>CAZOEV010000569.1:0-2521 GCA_964578915.1 uncultured Lentimicrobiaceae bacterium | reverse complement strand
TCACCCTCATAAACCACTTTGCCTTGTACGTCAATCAATTGTATTAATGCTTTATCGCCTGTTAGCGCAGGAATACTTACATAAACCTTCTCGTCATAGCTCCAGATTTGATAAGCTGAGAGGGATTGTTCGTTCACGCCCACTACATTCTTAAAGTGCAGCCTGAACCGCAAAGCCTCATTGCTTTCATCATGTATAAAAGCATATTCTTGTAGCTCGCGTATATTAACCATTTCTCCCGTAAGCACATCTTCGAGGAAGATACTCATATTGGGGTCAAAGCTTTCCAGATTTGTGAAATTGAAAACTGCATCTGCGTTAGCAGCCAGTTCAAAACCAACAGGAATGATGATTGCTTCATCCATATAAGGAATTGTGTTGATGCTTAGCTCGGTGCCTTCAGGGGTGAGACTGAATAGCTGTGGAGCATCTCCCGGTGACCGCAGTTTTTGTGCATCACGGTTGCCCTCAAAGGCTATACTGGAACCTTCACTAAACTGAACTATCAGTTCGTCGCTGTAATTATGTGCGCTTACAGTAAGTTTTAGTAGTTCAACAGGAAGATTGCCGTCTTTCAATAGATCATTTTCTGAATGTGTGCGGGCAGCTTCATTAATGGTCATAGTGCCGGAACCATCGGTATTCGCCTGCACAAAGAAGGCCTGTCCAACAGGAATGATATTGCTTACATCATTTGTTCCACCGCCTGCATCTCTTACATAAGCACCATAGTTACCTGCATCGCGGTTGTATATCCAGATCGTTTCAAACAGATTGCTTTCAGTGAATCCTAAGGCAGCATTCCAGTCAATTGCAGAAGGATAAGGGTTGGGGACCAAATTATATCCTCCAACAAAGTCCGGATCGTTGAATACTGAAGCGGCTGCTGGAGTAGCAACAGTAAAGTTGCCACTGATCAAATCACCAGTAAACTCATAGGTAGTATTGCTTCCTGTATACCAAATCATATAACCCTGGTTATTGGTAATTACAGTAGTAGGGTCATCACCCACACCTGTCCAGTCTTGTGCAACAGCATCAAAATCATACAGATATGAATTCATAAACATGCCGGCAGTAGGTGTTCCTGTGATGGGCACACTAACAAAATGATAACCTCCGCCACTGATAAAGCGTTGGATGGTAGCATCACCATATACAATCAACAAACCATTGCCCAGTAAAGAGGCAGTTCCTGTGGCTGTTGACTGTAAGGTAATATTATTACAGCTTGTTACATTGGTGATTGTGGGGTAGTTGGTGAGGCCGGCGGGGATGGTTACATCGGTTCCTGCTGTTGGAATGTTTGTGTCCCAGTTTCCGGCAGTAAACCAATCCGTATCTATAGCACCAGTCCATGTGGCTGTAGCGACAACTTCTAGCACTGAAATATCATCAACATATAAATTAAACATATCGGCATCACTGTAGCCGTGGAAGCCAATATAATAGACGCCTGATGAGGTTGGGCTTATTGTTGTAGTAGCTAAGTACCAACCACCATCGAAGGTTTCATCAAAAATTGGACCTTCAGTCATGTTGGCTACTTGTGGTGCGTCACCCCAGTAAACAGCTAATTTTTCTGTAAAGCCCTGTGCGGCATAAGCAAATCCCAGCTCGTAGGTTTTACCCGATTCCAGTTGCAAACCTGCTGTAAATAACCAATCATCCATGGCTAAAGAACCATTGTAACCGATTTTGGCTGCATTAGGCGCAGACAGGCCGCTGGCAGAATTAACCCAAGTTATGTTATCTGCGTTATCATCTATTACTGACATACAGCCTGGCAGTACAGGTGCTGTTACATCATCAAAGCTTTCAAAATAAGGAATTGTGGCTGTAGCGCAACCAGTGATAGTCAGCACCCCAGACACATTTGATGTACCATCCCAAGGGCCACCCTGGAAGCCACCGTAAGTAAATGGTCCGTTTTGATACCTAAAACGGCTAACATAATAGTATGTTCCTTCTGTAAGACCCTGGGCTGCACCCAAATCAGCCTTGTATTCATCATTATTGAAACCGGGGTCATCGGCATCAAAATTATAGGTTGCAGGTACCCATGTCCAGTCAGTTTCAAAGTCACCGACTACAGTAGCATTAGTAGTGCTGTAGCCAATCCATGCTTCAATGCCATCGCCAGGTCCATCAGCTTCTGTTACTCCTGATTCCCAACACTGCGCATAAATCGTTTCGCTTTCATTTTTTGGTCTTTCAGCTGTGCCTGGCCATTGCAGGTTATAATATGAAAGGGTAGCGGTTGAAATTTCATATACAGATACATTATCCACAAATAAATCATTGTCTGCATTACTCACGGTTGATTCTCCGTAAAAACCAAATTGAACAATGCCTGAATAGGATGAAAGGTCAATAATAATATTTTCACCAGTAGTTGAAATATCATTGTAAACATTAGCTTTTCCGGCATTGTCCCATAGCATCAGTGTGTTGGCAGAAGTCCAGGTAGCTCCGTTGTCAGTAGATATTATGACAGCAAATTTATCATCAACACCCGTGG
>CAZOEV010000568.1:0-2522 GCA_964578915.1 uncultured Lentimicrobiaceae bacterium | reverse complement strand
AGCTCCGGAAAGTCCGTTGGAAACTGTTCTGCCAAATCGAGCAGTGCGTAAGTTACGCCCAGCAAAAGTGTTTTTTGGCCTTGCGCTTTGAGTTTCGCTAGCTTTTGTTGTAGCCCCGCCAAATCGTGCAAATAAAAACCACTGTCGGGATGCGATGAAGCCTTGATAAGCGAATCGGCCATATAAACCAGCGACGAACCCTGCCGTTCCAAGTAAGAAGGCAAAAGCGCCAGCACGCAGTAATCGCGGATGTCGCCATAAAAATGCTGAAAAGCTTTTTCAAAACTTTCTTGATAAAGGGTGGGTTCTGGCACTTCGTGAAAACTTGTGTAAGCCCCAGTAGTTCCCGAACTGCTGAACACCAGCTTAGCTTTTTCCGATTTGGAGCTCACGCGATGCGTTCTGAAAAAATCGACGGGCAGAAAAGGAATTTGTTCCAGCGATTTTACTTTCTCAGGCGCAACAGCAAGTTGTTTGCAG
This sequence comes from uncultured Lentimicrobiaceae bacterium, assembly GCA_964578915.1. Lineage (GTDB taxonomy): Bacteria > Bacteroidota > Bacteroidia > Bacteroidales > F082 > UBA5536. The sequence continues at coordinate 2,042 of CAZOEV010000568.1, read as the reverse complement.
AAATCACCATAAACCGGAACTTGCGCATACTGAAACTGAAATAGTTCGAGTGCAAGCTGCTCAAAATCTGCTGATTGCTTTAACTGAAAAACCCTATTTGCTATCGTCTGAATGTTCATTTGGCTTTAAAAACAGAAAAATTGTACTTTTACCCTTTCAATTACTGAAAAGGCATGGCAAAATTAGGATTTATCCGCGTACTGGTTATTATTTTATTGCTGACTGCTTCCTGTCGCAAGCTGGAGGAATATCCATTAGTGCCTGAAATTACTTTTGAAGGTTTTATTTTGTTACAGAACCAGGAAACGAGCGCCGTTGATAAAGGACTTTTACGCATTGGTTACCGCGATGGCGATGGCAATATTGGATTAGCTCAAGGAGATACTTCTTTTCCTTTTCAGCCGGCTGGCGACTATTACTACAACCTGATTATTCGCTATTTTGAGCAACAAAACGGCGAGTTTGTTGAGCTGCCACTGATAAGCTGGAACGAACTCCAGCAGCGCTATGATACGGCAACTTTTAGTGCCAGAATTCCGCCGCTGATACCCAAAGACGAAAGCAAATCCATCAAAGGAATCATTGAAGATGAGCTGTTTATCAATAATCCACTTTCTGATTTTGACACGATCATGTTCAAGGTGCAGCTTATCGATCGTGCTTTGAATAGAAGCAATGAGGTGAGCAGTCCGCCGATTGTAAGGCCTTAGCTAGGATGATAGAAGTTTGAGTTTGGCAGGGATTGGAAATTGGTGCCAGCCGAAGAATACAAATTTATTAGTAGGCGTTATTTCTTCACATATACACTTAATTCATTGTTGATTTTTCTACAATCATATTCTAAGTTCAATTGAACTTTTTCTGTTTTTTCAATTATCGGATAGAAAGTTTCTACCCTATTATATTCAACATTCCCTTTACCCTTAATAGACTTGAATCTTTTGTTTACCCACATAAAATAATCCATTTCTTTGAACCTGAATGCAACCTTGTTTATTGGCATACTTGTTAAAAGGCCTGAACTATCAATTGTAGATACGATTTCTTTAAGTTGAGAATTTAAATATTTAGGTTTAAAGTCTGTTGTATGGAATGATTTTGATGATGTTGGTTTTGTTATTTGAGCAAAGTGTCTATTTAAAATATGGATAATACTATACTCTGTGATTTCGATATTTTGTCCATTAAGTCCAAGCACAAAATCGTCACTGTCAAACATCTCAAAAATTTCTAATACTGTTAAATAGATGTATTTTGATTGCAATATCAAAGACCTGATTTGAAGTTTAAATCTTCGCTTATCTCTATTGAATATTAATAAGCCTTCGCTCTTTTTGAGATTTTTGATTTCATCTCTTGTTTCTTTGGAAATTTGCTTTAATAATTCATTCGAATGATTTTCTTTACGAATCGTTTTTAACCATTCTCTTTCTTCATTTGCTAAGTATTTTATGTCTCTTTCTACTTCGTTTTTTCCGACTTTATACAAGTACATTCCTTTTGTTTTTTCATAAATTCCTGAGCCAAGCAAATCCTTGAAATATATCAAATAAAAATATTTGAACTTAAAGTTTTTACAACAGTCATAATCGTTAATGTTACCATCTGAAAGTAATGATAACTTTACTCCATGGCAAAAGAAATCTTTTTCGTGCTCAGTGAGAAACTCGTTATTTTTTGCCTTTATTTTTAAGGCTTCAAATATTTTTCTTGTTCGGATTTGTTCTTCATCCGAACTATTTTCCAGGACAAGTTCTGAAATCGAAAATGACATAGTTACAGTTTTTATGGACAATATTTACAGATATTAGCAAATGCTTTTTCGGATGCATCTTTTGCATAATTTTTTGCTTTCTCAGCATATTCTTTTGCTTGTCTTGCCTCTCATTTAGCATCTGAAGTATATTCAATTGCCGTGTTTATCCTTTATATGCAAATAAATATTATTTACAAATAATACAATCATCAATCCTTATAAAATAAATACGATTTTTCTGTCGCTAATTTTTTTAATTCTTTCATTTTTTTGTTATTTTAAAGTG
>CAZOEV010000567.1:0-2524 GCA_964578915.1 uncultured Lentimicrobiaceae bacterium | reverse complement strand
AACCAGCATGGTGTATAGCTGCGTTGGGCTTCAGGCGCAGCAGGACGAATCGGTGGTGCTGAGTGTATATCCCAATCCGGCATCTGGCGAGTTTTGGCTCGATTACAAACTCCCTATCGGCAGCGAAAAGGCAAGTTTGTTGCTTTACAATAGCCATGGTCAACTTGTGTACCAACTCAGCTTGTCGGCCAACAAAGGCCACCAACTTATTAATTCACAGCATTTACCGTCAGGTATTTATAGCTGCGTGATGCAAAGTCAAGGTACACAAAAAGTTATTAAATTGGTTTTACAATAAATCATTTAAGCGCAGCAGCAAATTTGCTTGAAAAAGGATTCTTTCACTTTCAAATCAAAAAAAGGCCGAATCACAAATAAACAATACGTTTTTTAGTGATTCGGCCTAAAATAATAGAAAACAACTGAAATACTCAGTTAGGATTTCCCTAACTTATTCCATCAAATGTTTTTTCAGGAAAGCTTCCATAGCGCGGTAAAAGTCGAAGCGGTTTTCTTCGTTTCTAAAGCCGTGGCCTTCGTTGTCTTTTACCATATACTCCACTTCAACGCCTCTGCTTGTAATGGCTTCTACAATTTGATCTGACTCGGCAATATTTACGCGCGGGTCGTTGGCGCCTTGTGCCACAAATAGCGGAGCAATAATTTTATCGGCATTCATAGCGGGTGATGTTGCCTTAAACTGGGCAGAATCGGCCACCGGATTTCCAACCATTTCATACATCATATCCAGCATAGGTTCCCAATAGGGTGGAATGGTTTTCATAAATGAAAACAGGTTTGAAACGCCAACATAATCCACGCCGGCAGCGTAAAGTGTGGGTGTAACCACCAAGCCTTGCAGCGTGGCATATCCGCCATAGCTGGCACCATAAATCGCGATACGGTCTTTGTCGGCAATGCCTTCGCGGATAAGCCAATACACGCCATCGGTGATGTCGTTTTGCATATCCAGTCCCCATTCTTTAAAGCTGGCTTCCCAAAAAGCACGTCCGTAACCGGTTGAGCCTCTGAAGTTCATCTGCAACACCGCAAAACCACGGTTCGCCAGAAACTGAATTTCCGGGTTAAAACCCCAGTTGTCGCGTGCCCAAGGCCCGCCATGTGGGTTTACTACAACGGGCAGGTTTTTGGCTTCCACGCCTTTGGGTAATGTCAGGTAGCCATGAATGGTCAAGCCATCGCGGGTAGTGTATTGGATGGGTTTTACTTCGGCCATCAGCTTTTCGTCGAGCCAAGGGCTCACATCCTGAATTTTTTCCAGCTTAGCTTTCTTTTTGTCATACAGGTAGTATGCACCCATCGAGCGGTCGCTGTAAGTGCGCACGACGTAATTTTCTTCGGCTTTGTCGCTGGCAGTGATTGCAATTTCATAGCCAGGAAGTTCCATTTCCAGCTTCTCAAAAAGTTGCTGGCTTTCGTTATCAAAGAAATGGCGCTCGCGTTTCCAGGAAGTGTAGCTGGCTGAAGTAATTACTTTACGCTTGCGTGAATAGCTGATGCCTGAAACATCATAATCAGCATTTTCATACAGCATTTCCATGGTTTCGCCTGTGGCCGGATCAAAGATAACGGCAGCAGATTTATCACGTCCTAAATTGGAAGTGGCGTAGAGGTATTTGTTGTCGAAAGTAAAAAACTCCGGGCTCAACGATTCTTTGAAACTGGTGGTTAAAACGGCCTCAAACTCCTGGCTTTCATCAGCGCGATAAAGCAGCTGGGTGTTTACGCCGTCAACAATGGCAAGGGCTACACGCAATTTGCCTTCGTGGTCGGTTATCCAGCCTTGGATATTTCCTGGGTTTTCGGCCAGCATTTCCATTTCACCGCTTTTGATATTGAGCCTATAGGGATCAAAAACCATGGCGTTGCGCTTGTTGAGGCCAATAATCACTTCGTCGGGCTGGTCTTCCAGCTCGTCGATAATCTGGGTGCGCACATTTTCAAAGCAAGTGAGACATTTCTGATTTTTGCCGTTGTTGTCCACACCATAAATTGCATAGTTTTCATCGCCTCCGCTGTCTTTCAAAAAGAGCAGGCGGTCGTTATTAGCCCAGTAATAGCCCGCAATATCGCGGTCTGTTTCGCCAGTAAGCCTTGTTGCTTTGTCGCTTCCAACTTTCTGAACAAAAATATTCATCCGGCTTTCGTAAGGCGCCATAAACGAGATATATTTCCCGTCGGGACTGATCTGAAAAGCGCTCCGATCCGGATTTTTAAAGAAATCTTCTAATGGAATGGGTTCCTGCATAGCAGCATAAGTTTGTAAGTGAATGGACAATAAAAGCGCGAGGGCTGTAAGCAACCTCAGACTTCGTTTAACAGTTGTTTTCATAAATAGTTCGGTGATTTAAGTGTATAAATTGGAATATTAATTCGCTGAAATATTGATAATAAAGTTTTTTCTACATCCATCTTTTCCGCTTAAAATAGACGATCATCAGCACACTAATAGACACCATGCCCACCAGTAAAAGCCAGAAAGCAGTTACGTTTTCGGCCAGCG
>CAZOEV010000566.1:0-2527 GCA_964578915.1 uncultured Lentimicrobiaceae bacterium | reverse complement strand
CCGTCTTTTTCAAAACCTTTTAAAATTTCAGAAATACTGCCCTTCGTTGTCTGGTATTTATTTGGCACAGAAATGCCCCAGCCATCATCCCAAACTGACACAGCCATAGGAACTTGCAATACGCCGGCTGCATTTATGGTCTCAAAAAAGTGTCCTTCGGAAGTAGATGAATCACCGATTGTGCCAAAAGCGACTTCATTGCCCTGATTCGAAAATTGCGTATTTTTTTTCAATTGCTTATTGTGACGATAGTGTTTTGAGGCCAAAGCGAGTCCTAATAGTCGTGGCATTTGGCTGGCAGTAGGGGAGGTGTCGCAGGAAGAAATCTTCATGGAAGCCAGATCTTTCCATTCGCCTGCATCATCTAAATAGCGGGTGCCAAAGTGATTGTTCATCAACCGACCTCCATTGCCCGGATTGGCCGCTAAATCCGTATCGCCATAGAGCTGAGCAAAAAGTTCCTCGGGGGTTATCATTTCAGCGGCTAACATAAAAGTTTGGTCGCGGTAATAACCTGAACGCCAATCGCCAGGCATAAAAACTTTGGCCATTGCGAGTTGCGGTACTTCTTTTCCGTCGCCGAAAATACCAAATTTGGCTTTGCCTGTAAGCACTTCGCGGCGGCCAATAAGGCTAATATGTCTGCTCAGCCAGCCAATATAAAAGTCGTTTAAAACTTCTTCTTTAGTAAAAACTTTTGCTATATTTTTTTTTGCTGCTTTAGGACTCATTTTATTATAAATAAATTTTGGAATTTCATTAGGATTTGCCGCAAATATAAAAAAAATCGGCCTGTATATTCAACATTTGCACACGAATAAAGTTCAGCGAATAAACCAAATTTCATAGCTATTAAAACCACTTTAAAGCCAGTGCTTTAGAGGAAAAAAGCGTCATTAAAAGGCCGCGACTGAGCATAAACGCGTGAAAGGCGATCCATAATCCGTGGTTAAAATAGACTGGCTGCAAAAAATACCAACACGGGAAAAACACCGCCAATGATGCTAATAACATGGTGTTTCGCATGGAAACTGACGCTGTGGCGCCAATGTATATGCCATCCCAGATAAAAGCTGCAAATGTGGTAATAGGAATTAAAATCATCCAAACTCGATATTTATCAGCAATTTGAATAAGTGTATCATTATCAGTAATTAACCTAAAAAGTGATTGATATGCCAAGCCGTAAAATAGCATAAACGGGAAACTCAGAATGAATCCCCACATCAGCAGTTTTTTTACTGTCAGGCGTAGCATTTTTTGATCATTTTTCCCGGTATGCTTTCCTACAAGCGCCTCCCCAGCATAAGCAAAGCCATCCATAAAGTAAGAAAACACAAAGAAATATTGAAGGATCATGCTGTTTACAGCTAAAATCTGATCACCCATACCAGCCGACTCACTGGTGAAAAACGATAAAGTGAGAATTAATAGCACACTTCGGATAAGAATGTCGCGGTTTACTTTAAAAAAACGTGACAACTGCTCAATTTGGAGCAGAACCGCCATTTTTACAGGCTGAAGTTTGTCGCCATATTTGCGTATGGCAATATATATTCCCAGAAATAAACCGCCATATTGCGCCAAAACGGTTCCCAAGGCAACTCCAGCTACATCCATTTTTAAAACCTGGACAAAATACAAGTTGAATCCAATATTTAAAGCGTTGATGGTGATACTTAGAGTCATGGGCAGCACGGTGTTTTGCAGGCCAACAAACCAGCCCATCAGCACAAAAATTCCGAGCGTGGCCGGTGCCGCATAAATCCTGATATAGAAATATTCTCTGGCAAGTATTTTCACTTCCTCACTGCCATTGAGCAGATAAAAACTCAATTTTTCAATCGGCAACTGTAAAATGATCAACAACAAGGCAAGGATTAGTGCTACAACAAGCGCACGGTATAAACCATGCGCAATTTCTGTTTTATCAGATTTTCCATACGCCTGAGCCGTAAATCCGGTGGTTCCCATCCTCAGAAATCCCAAACTCAGATACAATACATTAAAAATAACACCTCCCAAACCAATCGCACCGATATATACCGCCGATTCCAAATGCCCCATCAACGCAATATCTACCATTCCTAAAATTGGGATAGTGATATTACTGATTATATTAGGTATGGCTAATCTGAGAATGGATTTATTCATCCCTCTTGCTGCTATTGAAAGCGTTTAAGCTTTGTGCAGTCCACATTCTTTTTGCTCGGGAAGTTCCCACCACCAGCGGCCTGCGCGGATATCTTCACCTGGCTCAATGGCACGTGTGCAGGGCTGGCATCCAATACTCGGGAAGCCTTTGTCGTGCAGCTTGTTATAAGGAATATTTTCTTTTCTGACAAAATTTTCAACTTCTTCGGCGGTCCAATTTAGCAAGGGGTTTATTTTTACAAGTCCGTGCATGCCATCCCATTCCACAATCTGCATATTAGTTCGCGTAACCGACTGCTCGCGCCTAAGTCCTGTAATCCATGCATCCAGACCTTTTAATGCGCGTTCGAGTGGCTTGGTTTTCCGGATTCCA
>CAZOEV010000565.1:0-2534 GCA_964578915.1 uncultured Lentimicrobiaceae bacterium | reverse complement strand
GCAGGATTATGATCCGTTTGCTGCTACACAAATCCGAATAATTGCCGGATTTATTGGCTTTGCGCTGATAGTGGTTCTAAACGGTAAAATTCCGCTGATTTTAAGTGCTTTCAAAAATACCAAAGCCATGTGGGGCATCACTTCCGGTTCGTTTTTTGGGCCGTTTTTGGGTGTTTCTTTTTCGCTGCTAGCCATTCAACACACCACTACCGGTGTGGCCGCCACACTGATGGCCATTGTGCCGATTTTAATTATACCACCTGCTGCACTATTTTTGAAGCAAAAAGTTAGCCTGATGGACTATATCGGAGCAGTAATTAGTGTGGGAGGCGTGGCTTTATTTTTCTTATAAAACTACAAATCATCCTTTTACCGCCTATTTTTATCCTTTTACTGAATTAATAAACCAGTTTTGGTAAAATTTATAACTTTGGATGTTATTATCGTAATCGTTTGTGAATTACTGTACGAACGTTTTCAATTACTGAATTTTTGAAATCCAAATTAAACCAAAATCAATGAAAAATTCATTTTTATTATTCTTAGCATTAGGCTTTTCGGCTGTTTTGTTTGCACAGGAAATAGAAGCCGAAACAGAAGTTTATCAGTTTGAAACCCTTACAGATGTACCCCACACTGCGGTGAAAAGCCAGTATAAATCCGGAACCTGCTGGAGCTTTGCCAATTTGGGTTTTTTAGAAGCTGAGCTGCTGCGCACCACAGGCGCAACTTATGACCTTTCAGAAATGTTTATGGTAAAACATGTTTATGCCGCCAAAACCAAGAAATATGTGCGACTGCACGGCAAGCTCAATTATGGTCCCGGGGGCGGATTTAGCGATATGTTTTATGTTGTTGATAATTTCGGTATTGTGCCAGAATCAGCTTATAGCGGTTTAGTAATTGGTGAGGAAAATCATGTGCATGGCGAGATGGATGCCGTGCTTCAAGCTTATGCTGATGCAGTTATCAAGAATAAAAACGGCAAGCTCACTCCTGTTTGGCAAAAAGGCCTGAATGGCATTTTAGATGCCTATCTGGGCGAGGTGCCAGAAAACTTTGAAATAAATGGCCAAACAATTACTCCAAAAGAATTTTTGAATCAAACAAATTTTAAGAGTTCCGACTATGTCGAGCTGTCTTCGTTCACTCACGTGCCTTATTACAAGCCATTTGTGATGCAAATTCCTGACAACTGGATGTGGAGCGAAAGCTACAACCTACCACTTAACGAAATGATGGCAACGATAGATAACGCCCTTGAAAACGGCTACACAGTAGGCTGGGATGCTGATGTAAGCGATAAAGGCTTTGGCTGGAAAAAAGGCGTGGCCATTGTGCCAGAACAAGACCTCAGCAAATTGCCCGAAAAGCTAAGCGACAGCCTAAAAGCCATGACAAAAGCCGATCGTACAAAGCAATTCTATAGTTTTGAAGCAGTTATTCAGGAGCAGGAAATCACGCCCGAAATCAGGCAAAAGGCTTATGACAATTACGAAACTACGGATGACCACCTGATGTTGATTGTTGGCTCGGCCAAGGACCAACAAGGCAACAAATACTACAAAGTAAAAAACTCCTGGGGCCACGAAGACCATATTTATGACGGCTATTTTTATGCTTCGGAAGCCTTTGTAGCCTACAAAACCCTCAGCATTTTAATACATAAAGATGGCTTGCCCAAAAAAACGCGGGGAAAGCTGGAACTTTAAAACCTATTGGGAGTAAGGGCGCGCCTTTGAGGCGTCACAGGAATAGTCGCACCCTGAATAGCAGAGAGAATCAGGGCGCGACTTTAAGGCGTCGCAAGATTAGTCGCACCCTGATTGAGTTGTCAAACTATTTCTGTACGCTTTGAACACTCTTCACTACTTTTTGTTTAACAAAGAAAAAATATGCTGTATACTATACTTCTCAAAAGTCATTCGGGTCTGCGCTGGATGTTATTGGCTTTTTTTATTTTAGCGATTGCGCAATTGGCTCGCACAGCCTTTTCAACTTGTAAATTCAATCCTAAAACATTGTCGCTGTTAACTTTAATCACTGCACATGTACAACTTTTAATCGGACTTGCTCTCTATTTTATTAGCCCTAAAGTAGTTTTTGCGGCCAGCTCGATGAAAGAAACCGTGTTACGTTTTTATTTAGTTGAGCACATCAGTCTGATGGTAATCGCGCTTATTGTTTTAACGATCGGATACAGCAAAACGAAAAACAAGCTTCAGGAAGCCGCCGGCGCGCGAAAAGCATTTTATTATTATCTGATTAGCTTGATATTAATTTTGGTTTCAATTCCATGGCCTTTCCGCATAGCAGTAGCAGGCTGTATTTAGCACGTAAAATAATCTCCTTTTTATAAGCAATTGGAGATCAATATTCAAGTTTATTTGGCATCTTTAAGTTTCTACAAAACGCCAAATCCAAATATTATAAAAATTATTCTAGCAGTTTTTTCTATAAATAGTTGGTTTAAGCTTAAATTTTTTAATTTTGGTACGTTTTGTAGTATCTAATTAAAGCAAAGACCTATAAAA
>CAZOEV010000564.1:0-2536 GCA_964578915.1 uncultured Lentimicrobiaceae bacterium | reverse complement strand
CAATATAAAGGCTGGTGATAAATCCGGCATTTCCGGCGCTGGTATAAAGAATGCCAAGCTGCTGAAAAGAACTGGCAAAAAACAAGGGAACACCAGCCAAGAGCCCCATCAACAAGCCTTTTCGTACAGGTGTTTTAGCTGTGATTTTCGGTTTGAATAGAAAAAACAACGGAAGCAAACTGACGGCGCCGAGCAAAAAACGAACACCATTAAACGTGAGCGGCTGCATAAAAGCCATGCCCTGCCTTTGAGCCACAAAAGCAAAACCCCAAATCATGGCGGCAGCTAACAACAAGAAATGTCCGGCAGATGTTTTTGGTTTCATAAAATTGGATTAATCGAGGCGTAGTTTAGTCCAGGTTTTTCTTAGCAGCAAAAGAGCAGCTAATGCTAATCCACTTAAAATTAGAGCATTTAAAATGTTGTCATATAAAAATGAGCCGATAGCGAAAAGGGTGCTGTAAACGAAAAGTGTACCCCAGAGCATTCCTAATAATCCGGTTGGAACATCCCATTTCAGGCCTTTTTCTTTTTCCAGACTAATGCCTTCAAGCGCTGCTTCGTCCACTACTTTCTTCCAGCCCGGACCGCCAGGCCTAATTAGCTGATAAAACGAGCGCAGAACAGTTTTGTCGGCAGGAGAGGTGAGAAAAGTTACGGTGAGCCAAGCAACTGTAGTAATGCCTACTCCAGCCAAAATCTTAAAAGTTTCGCCTGGGTTATAACCCCAAAAGCGCTCAGCAATCAAAAACCCTATCGCTACGGCAAATGAAACCACCATGCCTGTGAGTTCAGTAAACGCATTGATGCGCCACCAAAACCAACGCAAAATATAGATAAGACCTGTTCCGGCGCCAATTTGCAACAAAATATGAAAAGCCTGCAAGGCATTTTGCAATACCAAAGCCAGCAAAACCGCAAAAAACATCAACACCACAGTGGTTATTCTACCCGCGATAACCTGCTGACGTTGCGTAGCATCTGGCTTTAAAAACCGTACATAAAAGTCGTTTACAATATAGGATGACCCCCAGTTAAGTTGTGATGCTGTGGTTGACATAAATGCAGCAATCAGTGAGGCAACCACCAAACCTAAAAAGCCGTGCGGAAGCATTTTTAGCATGGCCGGATAAGCCAAATCGTGTTGCACATATTGCGGATCCATATCAGGGAAAGCAGTTTGCAAAGAGGCGATATCTGGGAAAACTATCAGCGATAACAAGCCAACGATAATCCACGGCCAGGGACGTAGTGCGTAATGGAAAAAGTTGAAAAGCAAGGTTGCTGAAATCGCATTTTTTTCGTCTTTTGCTGACAACATACGCTGTGCAATATAGCCGCCGCCGCCAGGTTCTGCGCCCGGATACCAGACGCTCCACCATTGTACCGCAAGCGGAATCACCAAGATAGAAACAAAAAGATCGGTATTGGAAATATCGGGAATTAAAGCCAGCTTTGGTTGAACGGCAGGATGCGCAAAAAGGGTGGCAAGATCGCCAGTTTGGCTGTTTACTAAAATAATGGCAGCACCAATAGCACCTGCCATTGCCAGGCTAAATTGAAAAAAATCAGTGTATATAATACTTTTCAGGCCGCCTAATGCGCTGTAAAAAACCACGATAACGGCAGCAATTATAAGCGTTTGTGCCGGAGGCCAGCCCAACATCACGCCGCTAATTTTTATTAAAGCGATAGAAACCGAAGCAATCACCATCACATTAAAAAATGCACCCAGATAAATGGCTCGAAATCCACGCAAAAAAGCTGCTGTTTTTCCACTGTAACGGATTTCATAAAACTCCAGATCGGTAAGTACTTTGGAGCGGTTCCACAGTTTGGCATAAACAAAAACCGTCAACATGCCCGTGAGCAAAAAAGCCCACCAAAGCCAGTTGCCAGCCACGCCATTTTGACGCACGATATCGGTTACAAGGTTTGGTGTGTCGCACGAAAAAGTGGTTGCCACCATACTTACACCTAATAACCACCAGGGCATGTTTCGACCTGATAAGAAAAACTCGTTGTAACTTTTGCCGGCATTGCGCGAAGCCCAGATGCCTATGCTTATCAAAGCGACAAAAAATAGTCCTACAATACCCCAATCCAGTAAGTCTAAACTCATTTTTAATCGTGTTTAAGGAGATTTTGTATTTATTTGGTTTTCAATAAAATCGATGACGATTTGCTGTTCCAGTTCGCTGAAATGCCTGAGTCTTGTAGCATGTGAGCCTCCTGCTTTCAGCAGTTTTAAGGCATTGGTGTTTTCCGAAGGCATCACAGCTGTTGAGGCCCAGGCATCATAAGCTCCATAAATATAGATGATATTATTGCCTTCTTTTTGCAGCCATTTGTTCACTTTTTTATTTAGCTTTTTATGATATCTGGCCTTTGTGCCTTCGGGAAGTGCATGTTTGAAATTTGGTTTTTTGGAGCTACTTAGCAATTTTGTAAAAGGCTTAGTGTCATAAGTATAAAAACCCATTTCGGTAAGTGCTTGGTAAAAGAAGGACTGCATACTTTCTAGGCTTTGGTCAGC
>CAZOEV010000563.1:0-2540 GCA_964578915.1 uncultured Lentimicrobiaceae bacterium | reverse complement strand
CACACTAGATTTTTGCAAGCTTTTCATCATGGAAAAGCGAAAGATTGTTTTCAGTCAAGACCTGCTAACTTTTACTATCAACGACAATTGTATTTTACGAACAAAAACTGCTAACAAACTGATGATCTGATAATGGGTCAGGATATCTGAGTGTAAAGAAAGTGTTATCCATGACAAAAAGATATATATGATAGCATTGTATAATCCTGATTATCATGTCATTCAGAATGTAGCAGAGCGAAATGAGGAATCTTTATTCTACCTAATTTATAGTTTAAATGCTTATGATATGTCTGTAATAAACGCCTATTTCAAATGACATTAAAATTACCTGCACATCCAGCTATAATGTAGCCTAGAACAGGAGCTTTGGTAAACTTTTAACTTATTCTATTTCAGGGTCGGCCTGCTTTGATCAATCCGTTTTGCAGCCTTCCTATAACACAGCAAAGAAAAAGTGCGTTGGCATCTATTCCAAATTCAACTGTCCTGCCCACACGCTATTTGAGATGCCTTCCGGCTTAAGATTCCCATTATAATCCGCTGCGATGAAAGCGGTGAATATTTCAGCCGTTTTTCCCATTTTGCTCAGCTCAATATCCAATACTGCTTGCTCATGGCGTCGCTGGGCCGAAGTGATTTCTATTAGGGCTTGTGCTTCAGGATTTTCGGCTAGTATAAAAACGATCAATTTATCGTTCGGCCAGCTATTCTCACGCGGAAGCTGTTTCCAGCTGAGGCACAAGCGCCCCTCCTGATCTTGCGAAACCTGCCAATCATCCGCCATATCTCCCTTCCCTTTGCTGAGCTGAAGCCAGTTGCCCAAGGCTTTATTTTCGGCTTCCCGATAGTTTTTAAGGTTAGCCGATAAGGCAGCATTCCATGCAGAACGGTTTACCGCCTCGGCAGCAAAACCCAGCCGCAGCAGGTGTTTGCACCTTGAGAGCACAGCCACCACTTCCTTAAAATCATCCTGACTGGCTTTGAGCAAACCCGTTGCCTTCTTGCTCCGATTGTTAGGCCTAATCCGCACAACCGTTTTGCCATACATCTGATAAACCACCAAATTACCAATGCGACCCGAAAGTCTTCCCATAAAAGCATCACTTGAACCAGCCATATACACCTATTTAAGTACGTATTAAAAAGCCATACAAAACTAAGAAAATATTTATTTACTACCTATATAAAACTTAGTTAAATCGTTTTTAAACGACTGAACTATGTCTAAAGTACGCATAAACTACGTATAAACTATGTTTTAATAGGGAAGTTGAATAGGCTTTGATGGCCAATTGGTAGGGAGCGAGATACTGGTTTATGTTTTAATTGCGGCTGTTTGACCGCTGTCATAATAGTTCTCTGTTAAATGTGATAAACAGTTGATGTATTGAAAATTTCTTTTTGGAAGTTTTACATTGTGCCACTTTAGCCCTTGCAAATTGGGATTGGCAAAGACTAAATGTTGTGTGAGTTTTTAAAAGCTTTGATTTATTCATCTGATTTTATATCTTTACCCTCGTATTTTTTACATCATTATAAAGCAATCAATTCCAGTTGTTTAGGCTTGTTTTTATATTTTTATACTGGGACTGAGAAGGCGAAAGCTTGGAAAAAATGAGGGTTTTTTAGAAGCAGTGTGCCAACTCACAAGCTATAGCGCTTATTTTGGAACAGAACTAAGGCGATCAGATGCACCAATGAAGGTGTAAGTTTTCGGTAACTATCCAACACCAATTAAAAATATCAACCAAATTGTCGCCTAAGTTTTTAGAGAGAGAAATAGCTCAAATCCGACAATGGCAAGATCTAAATTCGAAGTCGTCTGCGCCATTTTTTAATCCTACGGGGTAAAATGTCCGTTGGATCAGTTGGATTTATAATAAATTGTTTTTACTTTTAACCCCTCTTTAAACACCACGCCAGATACCATGCAGTCTTTGACAACAAAAATACTGATTATTTTTCATGCTTTATCATGTGAAATTAGTTATATAACTAATTTAGAGTGCGTTAACCCAGTAGCAAAAGGTGTAGACAAAGCGGAAATAACAAGCATTTGGTTGTTAGCCAATCGTTGCCATTAATACGAAACAATGAAACACATAATCAAAATATTTATTGCAACACTTATAACAATTTCTTGTAAGCAAGAACAAAAAATGGTTGATTACATTATTTTAAATGGTCAACTAATTTCTTCAACGGAATCGCCCATAATAATTCGAAATAATTATTTTGAACCCATTGATACTTTGGTCGTGCAAAACCAACTTTTTGTCGACACGTTGAAGTTGAATAAAGGCTACTACTTTTTTATATTTAACGACAAATCTGCTAAACTCTATTTAGAACCGAGCTATATGTTAAACATCACTATAGATGAGAAAGACTTTTACAACTCGATTAAGTATTCTGGAAACGGCAGCACGGAAAATAACTATTTAGCTGAAAAAGACCGATTGAGAAATACCTTCCCAATAAACCAACGTTCTTATAACGCTTACGCTACTTTGGAGGAAAGGGATTTTTTGAAGCAG
>CAZOEV010000562.1:0-2547 GCA_964578915.1 uncultured Lentimicrobiaceae bacterium | reverse complement strand
TGATGGTGGCAGGCCCTTGGTAGCTGCTGTTCCAGTACACCATGGCTTGCAGGCTGTCGGCAGTGATGATGCCGGCTTCGGCGGGCTCAAGCAGCCAGTTGTAGCCCCATGCCGTGCTGTCAGCTTCTAACTGATAAACTGAAGTGCTATCCACGGTATGGCAGAGCGTATCCGGGCCGGTGGGTGGCTGGGGCGTGGCAGGCATGTAGTTGGCGCAGTCTTTGAAGTTGAAGAGCCAGATTTGTTTGCCATAATCTTCGGCTATGCAAGCCACATCGCCACTTAGGAGGCTGTCGGCAAGCTTGTATTTACTTGCTCCAGCAGCGATAAGCCAGTTGTCGTCTGCCAGTTGCAGCACATTATCGGCAGGCTGTTCCCATCCGGCTCCTCCAAAACACCGGCTCCATAGCAGTTCGCCATCTGCTGAGAGGCGGCTCATCCAGATGTCGTAGCTACCTGGATGAAAACCCTGCACATCACCGTCTGATGAACGCGTTTCTGCCACCACCATAAAGCTGCTGTCCTGCATTTGGTAAATACCTGCCGATGGGTCATCGTAATTACTACCACCCAGACACTTCTGCCAAAGGATATTTCCGATGCTGTCGATCCTTACCACCCAGATATCAGGCTTATCGCCATAGTGATAGCCCCATACATCCCCATCGTTGGGCGAATCTGTCGAAGCCAGGAAGATATAGCCATTATTCAGTTCAATCACACCTTGCTTTCCATAGTCTAATCCGCTTCCGCCGTACAACTTTTGCCATTCAATTTCCAGCTTGGCATCCAGCTTTACAGCCCAAACATCGGATTGCCCTCCGTGGTGGTTTCCTTCGACCATGCCTTCAGCCAAGGTGGCTTTGGAGGCAAAGAAAAAACCTCCATCATGGGTTTCGGTGATATCAAAAATGTTGTTTTGGTCCCTATTGCCGTAAACCCTGCTGTGTAAAATTTCTCCCTCAGGATTGATAATCAACAACCAATTATCAAGAGCTCCATAGTTGACCGGAACATCCCCATCACCAGAAAATGTAGCGCTATAAACAAGCATATTGTTGTCACTTAGCAATTTCAGTCGACCGGGGTAGTCATCCCTGCGGCCACCATAACAGCGTTCCCAGATGATATTGCCCTCGATGTCGATTTTTACGATCCAACGATCTCCAGAACCATGGTTACCCGATTGCACATCTCCATCATTGGAATAAGTAGCGATACTCAAGTAATAAAACCCATTAGGATGTGCAAGTATGTCACCTGAATACTCATATTCTGAACCACCAAAAGTCCGCTTCCATAGCAATACACCCTTTTTATCGACATGATAAACAACGGCATCATCTTTTTTTTCTGATTCAGCATAATCTACATCACCTAAAATCATAAACCCTACTGGCGTGCTACATACCGCTACTGCTACCTCCGAATCATCTATGCTGTAATGGCATTGCTGCCAGCTGATCTGCCAGTTGTCCTGGGCATGCAAGGCAGTACTGTTAAGGAAGATAATCAGCAAGAAGGTAAAGAAAAATATATAGATTTTATTGGTTTTCATATTTCAAAAATAATGTTTCTCCCACTGGCGCGGATCTGTCAGCACTGCGATGCCCTGAACTCGCCGAAGCGAGCTTTGTCGAAGCGTGTTCCGTGTCTGCACAATTTCCATTTAAAACTACTTTCGTTCATTTTCGTTTTTCTTATTGCACCACAAATTTCCCTGCCTGATGCCGGCCTTCATGGTTGTACCTGTAAAAGTAAACCCCATTGCTAAACGACCTTAAATCAAGCACGGCCTTGCCTGAAACCATTGGCAGGCTGGCAACTTTCCGGCCGTAAATATCAAAAATGTTGATGGGTGTTGCTGTTGCAATTGCTTTTGTCGGCATTTCAAAAATGATATAATCTGTAGCAGGATTGGGATAAACATCTAAATTACCTGAACCGGGCAGGCTTTCATGCAAGGCAGTGGTATCATCCAATCCTATCTCAAATATCCATACATCTTCGTCTATATGATTACCTCCGGTTGGTGTACATTCGACATCATAAGAAGGCCCGTAATCGGTAGAAGAAGCGATCACATAATTATAGTCACTTTTTTTAAGAATGGTTTGTGGACTTTCCAGGTATTCGCTGCCCAATCCACCGTAGCACTGCTGCCACTCTATCTCTCCGCCAGGGCTTAATTTTACTACCCAGATATCATTGTCATTCATCAGGTCGGGATTGGAATGGTTACCACTTACATCGCCATCATTGGATGATGTCAAGCCAATTACGACAATTCCACCATCTTCTGTTTGTGTTATATACATAGGAAATTCGCTATCATAGCCACCAATACTTTTTTGCCAAATGATTTCACCCTGCAAGTCAATTTTCACAACCCATATATCAGGCCAACCGTCTGGTGCATTTCCAGCAGGCCCATGATGACCCGAAACATCACCATCGTTAGAACTTGAAGCTGCTGTAAAAATATAACCGACATCTACTTCAATCACAGAAAACCCAAGATCATAATGACTTCCCCCGTAACAATGC
>CAZOEV010000561.1:0-2556 GCA_964578915.1 uncultured Lentimicrobiaceae bacterium | reverse complement strand
CGGAAATTATACAACAATATTTATGAAAGATAATGTAAGATTCTAGTTTCGAAAAGATAGAAAAATTTGAATTCTGGATAGATTCGTCTCATTTTTTTCCGATTCATCAGTTTAATCTAGTTAACATAGAGTTAATTGATCGCTATATTAAAGGAGAAGGTGGCACTGTCGTGTTAGAAGATGGCACACAGCTAGAAGTGGCCCGAAGAAGGAAAGAAGAATTTTTGAAACGAATTATGACGCGTTAGCGCTTGTTAATTTTTCAATTTAGTAATTTCTAGAGTCCAATACTCTCATAAATAAACTCCTACTATAGATTTTGTAAGGTCGATATTAAAAGGTTTTGTCGTCAGTCAATTTGCCATTTTCGTCCCACATATACCAGACACCATCTTTTTGCCCGTTGTTATAATTCATTTCATAGCGCAAGGTCCCTTTGTCGTCCCAGATGAACCACTTACCATGCTTCTGATCATTCTGGAAGTTTGCTTCACCAGTTTTAATTCCGGCTTTGTTCAGGGTGACCCAGGTGCCATGCTTTTTTCCGTTTCGCCATGCTCTTTTTTCTTTGATGTTGCCATCTTCGAAAAAATAAACTGAAATGCCATTTTCGGCTCCCATAACAAAATTACGCTCAGATTCCAGTTGTCCGCTGGCATAGTAAGTGCTGTGGATTCCGGAAAAAACTTTGCCATCTTTGTAGTAAATATCCTGCTTTTTTTCAAGATCCTGGCTAAAACTTATGCTGGAAAAAACAAGTATAGTGATCAGGCTAAGGAAAACGGATTTGTTCATAGTAAGACCTCCTGCGGTTATACCAGGCGATTTATAACACCGGTAGTTGTATATTTTTATGTGGTCAAAGTTAAGGAATAAATCAACCTGCATCTACGCAGATTTTGTGGATTTATTATAATTAACATAGAATTTTATGTTAAATAAAAAAGACAAACTGTTAAATAGTTTGTCTTCTAAAGTCTTGAACAGGTCCAGCTTATTTGCCTTCGGGGTTCAGTTTAATCTCTACACTACTTGCAAGCTGAGTAATTGTAAGCTTCGTAAGTAAGGCTTCTTTGTATGAAATATAGTTTACTTTAACATCATATTCGCCTTGTGTGAGGTTGTCGATGCTAAAGCGACCGTCAAGTCCGGTATAGGCTTTTGTGTCAGTATTTTCTAGCTCAATTACAGCGCCTACGAGTGGTTCACCAGTTGCGGCATCCAAAACGGTTCCGGTCATCATGGTTGTGGCTATCGGAGCCTCTGCATTTTTTGTTCCATCATTAGAAGCAAAAGCAATTATTGTGATGCTCATTAAAACTACTAAGAGTGAACGTGAGATGAAATTTTTCATGGTATTGTGTTTTTTTATCACATGGCAAAGATAGGCTCACACCCGTCAAGGTATGTTAATTTAAAATTAACTTTGGATTAGCTTTGTTTTAATTTAATGTTAACACATTGGTTTTTTTACAGTGTTCTTGCGCTTTGCCATATTAAACTGAGACCGATAAGAGAAATTTACTTAAATGTAAACTATTTGGATTGTTTTGAATATAGTGTTAAATAACAAGACTTTACAAAAATTATTTTTCTGCTTTTGAACTCAAATTTAGTAGATGTTTTCTTTTTAGCCGACGAATTCCTTGAAGAATTTGATAAAGTAATGGTACGGCTTTAGCTGCCTAAATGCTCACAAAAAACGTTATGTAGAAAAAGGAATCTAGCAACAGATTGCGAAATGCCGCAGCTGTATAGAGTAGTTTGGACATTTATTGCAATAAGACGCACTTCAATGGAACTTTTTAGCAACGCGACCTAGAATTGAGAATGCTACCGAAAACTTGGACTTTTTTGTTGAGGAAAGTTCTACTAGAAAACATACCTTAGCGGCTGATATAAACAGGCGATTTGAAATGCAAAAATTGAAAAAAAGTAGATGAAAGAAGCAGGAGTTTCTAAAAAATTCCAGTCGGATAAAGTGCTCCTCGTGGCAGGATCGCATATGCTGCACGATATATATTCTTCATTTTTAGCACCGCTGCGTCCATTGCTGATAGAGAAATTCGGAATTACGCTTGCCATGGCATCAATCTGGGACTTGATAATGCGCCTTCCCTGGTTTTTAAATCCCTTTATCGGGATGATTGCAGAAAGAACAGCCGCAAGATATTTTATTATTGTAACTCCCGCGATTACAGCTATCACCATGAGCCTCCTCGGCGTAGCGCCTTCTTTTACAATTGTTTGTATTTTGCTTTTTACCATGGGAATAAGCAGTGCTGTGTTTCACGTTCCAGCACCTACGATGGTAAAACGCTTGTCGGGCAATCGTACGGGATTGGGGATGAGTTTCTATATGTTTGGTGGCGAATTGGCACGAACGGCTGGCCCTTTAATTATTACAGCCTCAGTTTCTTACTGGGGACTTGAAGGCACTTGGAAACTAATTCCTTTTGGTTTGGTTGCGTCATTTATTTTATATCTCAAACTTAGAAATATCAAAATATCTAAGGATTGATGCATAAAAATCCAACGGAAAGAAGTCCGTTTTCT
>CAZOEV010000560.1:0-2560 GCA_964578915.1 uncultured Lentimicrobiaceae bacterium | reverse complement strand
TATTATGAAAAAATCAATTCTATCCCTAGCCTTTTTGTTCATCGCTGGATTTGCTTTCAGCCAGACCACCAATTGGAAAATAGACAATTCACACTCTAACGTAACTTTTGAAATTGATCACATGGTCATTTCTTCTGTTACCGGGAAATTTCAGGAATTTGAAGGCGATATCAAAGCCGATAAAGATGATTTTTCTGATGCAAAAGTAAGCTTTACTATTCAGGCAACATCGATCAACACCAACAATGAGAAGCGCGACAATCACCTTAGAGACGAAGACTTCTTTAATGTTGCTACTTATCCTGAGATCACTTTCGTAGGTAAAAAGCTAACACCTGAAAGTGGTAAAAATTACAAACTCGTTGGCGACCTCACGATGCATGGCGTTACCAAAGAAGTTGAATTGGATGTAAAATACAACGGTACTATCAAAGATCCATGGGGCGGCACCCGCGCGGGCTTTAAAGTGAGTGGCGAGCTAGATCGCGCCGATTACGGTTTGGTTTACAATTCAGCGCTTGAGGCTGGTGGCGTAGTAATTGGCGAGGAAGTTGAAATTCAGGTTAACCTGGAACTGGTTAAAGAATAGTCTGAAATTTATTTCAGATTTAAGATAAGAAATGCGGGTTATGCCCGCATTTTTTTTACCTAAAGCCAACTAAAAAGTGCACTTTTATACTGCCTTCGTAGAATCTAAAAAAACCCGTATTTTTGTTGCGAAATCATACTCATTTTAAAATTAGATTTATGAAGAAATTTTTGATTGCTATTGTAGCCCTGGGATTTATGCTTACAAGTTTGCAAAGCCAAGCTTGTACGAATTACCTCGTTACTAAAGGAGCCTCTGTGGATGGCTCAACCATGATCACTTATGCTGCCGATTCGCATGTATTGTATGGCGAATTGTATCATTGGTCGGCTGGCGAACATCCTGCTGGAACAATGATGGATATTTATGAATGGGACACTGGAAAATACTTGGGAAAAATTGAACAGGCGCCACGCACCTATAACGTTGTTGGCAATATGAACGAGTTTCAGGTGGCTATTGGTGAAACTACCTACACCGGACGAACCGAATTGCAGGATACCACAGGTATTATGGACTACGGAAGCCTGATTTATACCACTTTGCAGCGTGCCACCAGTGCCCGCGATGCCATAAAGATTATTGTGGAACTTACCAATAAATACGGCTATTACAGCACTGGTGAATCTTTCAGCATTGCCGATAAAGATGAAGTTTGGATTATGGAAATCATCGGCAAAGGCGTGAATATGAAAAATGATAAAAAAAGCGGTAAAATGGTCAATGCCAACAAAGGACTTTTGTGGGTTGCCCTGCGCATTCCCGACGGTTATGTGAGTGGCCATGCCAATCAGGCGCGTATTCAAACTTTTCCTTTAGAGAATGGAAAACAGTCGATTACGTCCAAAGATATGGATAAAATTATGAATACTGATGTGGAAGTGGTTTATGCTGTTGATGTGATTAGTTTTGCCCGCGAAAAAGGCTGGTATGAAGGCAAAGACGAAAATTTTAGCTTCTCCGATACTTATGCACCAGTCGATTTTGGTGGTGCGCGTTTCTGCGATATGCGTGTTTGGACTATGTTTAACCGTGTGAGCGATGGCATGGACAATTACTGGGAATACGCTAAAGGAAATATTGAACATGCTGAAAAGTTTGAAGATGGCCGCCCAAATCCCAATTCTTACGCTACCAACCGCATGCCCCTTTGGGTGAAACCCGAAAAGAAGATTTCGGTACACGATATGATGATGTTTATGCGTGACTATTTGCAGGATACCGAGCTGGATATGAGTGCCGATTTTGGCGCTGGCCCACATGGCGTTCCTTACCGCTGGAGACCACTAACCTGGAAAGTTGATGGCATCACCTACGTGAATGAGCGTGCTACTGCCACACAACAAACTGGTTTTTCATTTGTAACACAGTCGCGTAATTGGTTGCCCGACGAAATTGGTGGAATCATCTGGTGGGGTGTTGACGATGCTAATGCCAGTGTATATATGCCACTATACAGCAGCATGACAACTAGCCCTAAAAATATTGAAAGAGGTAATGGTAAGATGATGGAATGGTCGGAAACTTCGCTGTTCTGGGTCACCAATATGATTTCAAACTTCGCTTATACTCGGTACAATGTTATTCAACCTGACGTGAATAAAGTGCGCGATGGCTTGGAAAAACTATTTATTGATCGCGTAGCAGCTACTGATGAAGCAGCTTTAAAAATGCATAAAGAA
The DNA here is from genome assembly GCA_964578915.1 of uncultured Lentimicrobiaceae bacterium. Taxonomy (GTDB): domain Bacteria; phylum Bacteroidota; class Bacteroidia; order Bacteroidales; family F082; genus UBA5536. The sequence goes on along the minus strand of CAZOEV010000560.1, from coordinate 289 downwards.
GATCCTTCAAAAGCAGTAGCTTATCTCACCGATTACAGCAGCGATCAGGTAGCACGTACTTTCAACGAATACCAACATCTTTACCGTGAGCTGTTTATGAAATTTATGGATGGTAACATAAAAACCCGTAACCCCGGATTCCAGAACCCAAATATGGAACAACCCGGCTATAGCGAGCAGTTCCTGCGCAAAGTGGTGGAAGACCATGGCGACAAACTGAAAATGCAAGGCCCCGAAGGCCACTAAAATTAGAAAAACTAGAGAAAAAAAGACGTTACTTTATTCGGTA
>CAZOEV010000559.1:0-2562 GCA_964578915.1 uncultured Lentimicrobiaceae bacterium | reverse complement strand
CTCAACGGCATCAAAAGCTAGGCCAGGGGTAGCTATAAAATGCAAATATGCATAAGGCTCGTTAGCGTTTTGTCCTGTAGATGGCTTGCCATAATAGTTTTTCGTGAAATACTGTGAGCCATTAATGGCGGTAATTTGGGTATTGTTATCTTTAGGAATCAATGCAATCACATCATCTGTAGTAAAAGTTCCAAGTACCTGTCCTTGCCTTACAATCTTAATGGTATTTTGTCCATCTCCGGCTGGCCAAGCAAAACCAAAATAATTTTGAGGCGTGTCAAAAGCGAGATTTACTTTGCCGCCAACCTTGATCGACATATATTTTGGCGAGCCAGTGCCATATTGATCGTCAAATTTCACATACGAATCCCCACCTGTCTGCGTGTAGGTTCCAATCGTCGATGAATAGCCAGCGGGTTGTGGTGCCCAAATGTTGTTTGGTAAGCTTGAAAAGCTTTCAAATGTTTCTGTTGATATAGTGCCACCTGTTGCATCGGAGGTTAATACAGTTGGCGCACTGATTAACAACTTCAAATTTTCCTGAGCAGCAAGCCTATTGAGACCTATAAAGGGAAGCAGAAAAAATAACGCAAAAGTCAGTAGCAGTATGTTTTTCTGAAGAAATTTAATATGAGATAATGAGATGTTTATTTTCATGATAGTTTTTTAGTAGGTTTAAGCTGTTTATTTTATTGAAATTCGTAGTTCAAAGTGTTTGAAGTGAGTTCGAGGCTCACTGTTTGACCTTGATATTTCAATTGCAAACTGCTTTCGTAGCTAGGAATGTTTAGTTCGATGGTAGAAGTTTGATTTGCTGTCAAAAAAACTTTCCAATATACTTTGCCCTTTGAAGATAGTATTTGCACCATGCCGTTTGCGTTTCCCTTTACGCTTAGCTGAATGTCTTTGGTGGTTTTCCATTTAAAATCATTGGGCACTTTTATCTCCTCTGTGGAGTCAGGTAATGGATTTACCGGGGGATTATAATCCTTTTTACAAGCGGTAAATAAAAATGGTAGGGTGAAGAATATTACTAGAAATAGTTTTTTCATAGGTATAGTTTTTGCCATAATATCAAAATGTGTGCCACAATTTATTGAAGAGTTAAAAGATACTGTTCTCTAAGCCTTTGGCATGTCATTTCAGTCAAATTGTTATTAGATTAGAAATGTTTTCTGTCCAGATATGGGAAGAAATGCTGGATACGGAATTTCATTTTTCCAAAATTCGGAATATTTACGCTGCTTTTAATTCCCCGAAAGGCCTTCTCTTTTTTGAATTTTTGAATCCCTTGAATTTTTGAATAATTGAATCCTTTCGTCTGCCTCTCATATATTCCGTATTTTTGCCGCTTATCAAATTCAACTATGATTTCTGTTCAAAACCTTTCGATGCACTTCACCGGTGAAGACCTTTTTACCGACATCAATTTTATGATACGCGACAAAGATCGTATTGGTCTGGTGGGTAAAAACGGTGCCGGAAAAACTACGCTTATCCGCCTGATTTGCGGTCTTGAACAACCACACAAAGGCGAAGTAGTCGTTCCGGAAGACACCAGTATCGGTTATCTTCCGCAGGAAAAAGAACTGCTGAGCAATCAAACGGTTTTAAACGAAGCACTTACGGCTTTTGAGGAATTTCACCGCATGGAGGCCGCGCTAAAAAAACTGGAATTAGAAATTCAACAGCGTACTGATTTTGAATCAGATAGCTACCATAAGCTGATTGAGAAGCTGAGTTTTTACAACGAACGTATTGCGCTTTTGGGCGCTAATGCTATCGAAGGCGAAGCCGAACGCATCCTTATCGGGCTGGGTTTTGTGCATGAAGACATGGATAGAAAAATGACCGAATTCAGCAATGGCTGGCAGATGCGCGTAGAGCTGGCCAAAATATTGCTGAGCAAACCCAATCTGCTCCTGCTTGATGAGCCTACCAATCACTTGGATATTGAGGCAATTCAATGGCTTGAGGGTTTCCTTCAAAGCTATTATGGTGCTGTGCTGATGGTGTCGCATGACCGGACATTTCTGGACAATATCACCATCCGCACTGTTGAGATTAGTAATGGTAAAATATATGATTACAAAGGCAGCTATAGCCTATATGTTGAGGCACGAGAAAGCCGCATCGATATGCAGCAGGCGGCCTACAACAATCAGCAAAAAGAGGTTAAAGAGATTGAACGTTTTATCGAGCGTTTTCGCTACAAAGCCACCAAATCTAAGCAGGTGCAGTCGCGTGTTAAGCTGCTTGAAAAAATGGATGAAGTGGTGGTTGATGATATGGAGAAATCGGCGATTCATTTCAAGTTTCCGCCCGCGCCTCATTCTGGAAAAATTACATTGGAATCTAAAAACCTGTCCAAATCTTATGGCGATTTAAAGGTTCTCAGCAAGCTTAACCTGCTCATCACGCGTGGCGAACGCATTGCTTTTGTAGGCAAAAACGGGGAAGGAAAATCTACCTTGTCTAAAATACTTGCCGGCGTGCTTGATTATGATGGTGAGCTCAAATACGGCCACCAGGTGAAGGTGGGTTATTATGCCCAAAACCAGC
>CAZOEV010000558.1:0-2568 GCA_964578915.1 uncultured Lentimicrobiaceae bacterium | reverse complement strand
CTATTTTTTATTCAGTGCCTCAATTCTTTCTTTATAGGTCTCATCTCCACTTATTTCAAAAGCCTTATTTACATATTTTATAGCACTGTCAATATCTCCGTTTCTTTCATAATAATCAGCCATAGAATCATACGCATTTGCACTAGCTGGATAGTATTCAATGGTAAGTTCAAAGTTAATTTTTGCTCTTTCCATTTCACCCATATCCATACTCATATAACCCTGCATATTCATTAAGAATTCAGGAAAAGGAGGCACAGCGTAACCGAAATGTGTTTCAAGCTTATGTTGGCGATACGTTACAATCTTATTGATTTCATCTGCACTGGTATTTGGCATATTATATTTGTCAATATTTTCCGTTTGATACCATTCAAAAACCGAAATTAAACCATCCATAATGGAAGGGAAGGGAATAGTGCCATGTAAATCTCTTGGATAAAACTTCCATTCAAAAGCTAATTCATTTTGCTTGTTTTGATTCAATACTTCTGAAAATGCAATATTAGATCTTGAAAATAGGGTGAAGTCAGTTGTGTCTTTTTTTATTTCATTTATGGTCATCCCTGACTTCTGCATATATACATGACCTGCCAACGACATAAATAATGACTTACCCTTGAAATTAATACTTGAAACTTTTTCTCTTGCTTCCCTAATTAATTGTTGATTATCCCAATCTAAAGTTGGGTCAATTGCCAAATAATTGGAAAATAATCGTGGGTGATGAACAAGTGTATAAAGAGTAAATAATCCACCATAAGAATGACCTATTAATGTTCGGAAATTGGTAACAGGATATTTATTTTCTACAAATGGAATTAGTTCAGTCTCTATAAACTTACTAAAATTGGCCGCCTCTCCGTTTTCCTGCTTAAAAGGCCTTCCGTACATCTCAGTTACTTTTGATGTTGTTAAGTCACGCATTCGATTTTTATCGTTTGAAATTCCAACGATAACCATTTCGGGCGTAAAGCCACCACTATAATAGTTTTGCACATCATAAACTGTTGGGAGAAATACTTCACCATCTAAAACAAAAACAACTGGGTATTTAATATTTTCATTGGGGTTGGATGCCGCAGGGAGTTGCACATAAATTTTCCTGTTTTCTTTTAGACTTTCGGAATATATGCTATCCAAAACTCCTGCTGTCTGCAAAAACTTACTATTTTGATTAGTTTGACCATATGTGAATTTTTGAAAGAAAAAACTCAAGCTAATTAGTAATACTATTTTAAGTCTATTTTTCAATTTAATGTTTTCAATTATTCTCATTGTGTTTTTCATAATAGAGGCCAATGTTTAGAATATGAAGCGATGTCTGCCGATAGGCGGTTATGATTTCATATACAGTGCTAGCGGTTGGTTTCATTTTTTACATTATTCACTTTTCCACCCTTGAACAATAGCCAGGTTGCAAGTCCTAGTTCGCCCAATGCCATTGGTATTGCTAAAATCATTTCCAAACTCCTTACAAATTGTGAATTAAAATCAGCTAATTTAAGCAAATGGACCAACATATATGAAATGCCAGCAAACAGAGTTAAATACCACAAGAATTTAGGAATTCCTTGATGTAACTTCATTAATACACCAATTAAAATAATATGAACTCCAAAAATCATTAATCCAGCACTCCAAATAGATTGAAAATTTTGATAATTTGACGCTATAATTTGATTCGTAATTTCTGAACTACTTAGGTTTTTTGACAGAAATAAGACTGCTATTCCGAAAATTGCTGTGTAAATTATTCTAATTGCCGAAGAAACCATTGATAGTTTCTTATTATCATTTTCAAAATATTTGTATAAAGTATATGAAACCAACAAGTCAAGAATTAGAATTATTAGAATTCCTATAAGCATCGCTTGATACAATTCCAGATTGTTTAGAATCTTGTCTTTTAAAAAATCAATTTCAGCAGGTTGATGGAATTCTGAATACGCATATCCTATCGAAAACCCTGCAATAATTGCCATTAGAAACAATGAAATTCCAGTTATAATCGCTATTTTTCTTTTACTCATTTCAGATTTAGCATTTTGTTATTAATAATAATACGAAACGTTTAATTGTTATTCATTTTTTAATTGTTTCTGCATATTTCTTAGGCTTTCCAAAAGCGGTTTTATGCCTTTATTTGCTGCTCTTTTATTAATCCAAATAGTAAAACCGTAAAAGAAAGCCAATCCTGCTAAAGTAATTATTTTAAAACTAAAAGTAAGTGGTAATATATTCTCTGCAATAAGATTAGTCCAATTATAATCAGCCGGATTTCCTAATCCAAAAATGAATATGCAATTTATGATAAATGAGGGTATGGAATACCAATAAGCCGCAGAGTTTAGAAATATTGCTTGTTGTCTCATCGCATTTTCCTGTTGGTCAAGCTGCTCTGTCATTGACAAAGATAAATGAGTTGTTGTGTTTTGTTGTTTCGATTTTCGGGATTTTAAAATAACAAAAGCAAACCAAATAATTAAAAAAAAGCAAGCTAACTGTTTGATAGGAAACGGAATTTCATACATTAAATAACCAAAAATAAGGATTCCAATTACCGAG
>CAZOEV010000557.1:2267-2571 GCA_964578915.1 uncultured Lentimicrobiaceae bacterium | reverse complement strand
TTGTATAAAGACTGGCGGTAAATTGGGCGTTGATTATTACTTTAATTATTTGACACTAACTAAAGGTTCAGCAGAAGAAGAACGCTCTTTTGCACTGGAGAGATTATTTGTGAAATACCCAGAGGTTGTGTTTAATAAAATCGGGACGGACAATGATTTACTTAATGATTTGACTTGGGGTTTCCTAAATAACAGATATTATGGAGCTATAAATCCTATAGAAAACAAAGATTTTGCTGCTACAACAGTATATGAGAATGGACCAAAACCAATTTTAAATAAGGACAATTGTAAATCAATATTT
>CAZOEV010000557.1:0-2257 GCA_964578915.1 uncultured Lentimicrobiaceae bacterium | reverse complement strand
AAATATCAAATAGAGTATATTATTAACTCAGCGATTGAAAACTTAAAGGAAAATGAATAAACCACTTTTGCTAATAAATCGGACTCTAAGCGATCGGCACGACCCTGCCTGAAGTGCATGATGAAATGCATAACAGCATCTCCATGGATATAGCGTAGTTTTGTTTAACTTCTTCTGAATCTTTCTATTTTATACCAACCGCTATTAAGAAAACCAGGTCTTTTTTAGTTTGAGACTTCTTCCCCAACTACTTCTTATTCAAGGCCAAATCTACTCCAAAGCCTTTGCGTTTGTCTTCTACTTTTAGGAGTACTGCAAAAATAACTCCTAAAAAGCTCAAGCCCGCATACATCAACATAGTTGGTGTATAATTAAGGACTTCCGGATTTCCGGGATTGGTGATATCCAGTATTGTTCCCGAAAGAATAGGAAAAGCAAACAAACCCAAATTCTGAATAGAATACATCAAGCCATAAGCTGTGCCTATTTGCCTCTCATCTACCAAACGTACCATTGTGGGCCACATGGCGGCAGGAACCAATGAGAAAGAGATTCCCATAAGAATCATCGGGATATGCGGCGGCAAATCAGTGTAAGCGAAATTCAAATGAATAAGCAATAAGATGATGGAACCAAAAATCATGGCGGTGGCAGCCTTGCCATACCTATCAATTAAGAAACCGAAAAGTGGTGTAAAAATGAGTGTTCCAAGCGGCAACAGCGAGGTAATTCCGCCGCTTTGAATGGGCGTCATACCAAATTTATTGAGAAATAAATCCGGCGCAAAAGCCAAAAACGGAAATACAGCCGAATAAAATGTAACACACAGCAAGGCAATATAGATAAAGGCCGGATTGGAAAGTATTTTACCGATATCACTCATTTTAAAGGCTTCATTTTTTACGGGAGCGCTTGTTTGCGCCACCTCTTTGTCGAAGCGAATATCGAGCAGCATATACACCACAAACGCCAATAAACCAATGAGTACCAAAACTGCTGCAAACCAAATAGCCGTGCTCAATTGAGCCGATTCGGCCAAGCGAGGCGACAGTTGAAGCGCAGCAAAAGTTCCCAATCGGCCAAAGCCTACTTTTAAACCAAATGCCAGTGCCAGGTCCTTTCCTTTGAACCATTTCACTAGGATTTTACTAATCACCACAATGCTGGTTTCGGCACCAAGGCCAAAGAAAAACCTTCCGAGCAACATCATTTTGAGTTCAGGGGAATATCCAGTAAGGAAAGTGGAGAAAAGACCATGAGCAAATCCGCCCTCGCGGTAATAATCAGAAGCGCCATAGGCCGTGAGCAAAGCACCAAAAGCCATAAAGAAAATAAAGAAAAAACCGGTGCGGCGAATGCCATATCTATCCAAGATAATACCACCCAAAACCGCCATTAAGAGGAAGGTATTGGGGATGGAATAGAAGGAAATAAATAAGCCATAATCGGTATTGCTATAATTAAACTCGCTCATTAATAAATCTTTAAGCGTAGAAAAAGCGTCGTAGAAATAATAGTTGACCGAGAGCACAAAACCTACCAGAATGAGAATAGCCCATCTCATTCCGGCCGATTCGCTAATTTTCCTTTTTAATTCCTCCATTGGTTTTTTTTGATGGCTAAAATAGTGTTTTCTGTAAGATGTGCCATTTTGGCTTTGGGAAATTTTTGGGATTAAGGGACTGTTCCCAAATAACCTGTACATTTCTAGAAGTTCTTTTGCTCGCCAACTGCGTTAAAAATACTCGGCATGGCGCTGCTATGTCTGCGTTTTTTGCCTACTTGGCGAACAAAATAACTGCCTATAATCTGTACACTTTATTTCGGAACAGACCCTAAGGCAATAATGTAGTTCAACAACTTGAATCAAGCCTGAAAGGGTGGCGTAACTTTCTTTTTCGCTTTTCCATGATGAAAAGCTAGCAAAAATCTAGTGTGTGCGAAGCTATCAGCCCGCGCGATGAAAAACAGCGGAAAACTATGCAGGTTGGGTATAACGCAATACCCTGACATGATGCCGCTTCGTAAAATGCTTACGGGTATAAAGTTTCTACTCGAATTATTTGTGGGCATTGCATCATACTAACAGCCTTTTGGGCTACCTTGTTAGTGATATATCGACACCATTTTAGTTGGCCCAAGTCTTGCCCTTTTTTCCCATATCTTCAAAAGAAAATCTTTCCATAGCTATGGCTATGCAAAGATTTTCTTTCTTCGATGCGTAAAAAAATTGCTAAGACTTAACCAACACAATGGC
>CAZOEV010000556.1:0-2585 GCA_964578915.1 uncultured Lentimicrobiaceae bacterium | reverse complement strand
CATGGAAAATAAGAAGAATCGCGTGGAACTTGCTGATATTTTCAGTAACCATGCACAGGATTTTCTGCAAAGCAACAAGCTCTGTCCAGAGCAAGCAAAAGCCTTTAATGCTATTATGCAATGCCGTACCGTCGCTTTGGGTGGTCATGTTGACCACTGTGATAAATGTGGATTTACAAGGCCATCCTATAATTCATGCCGTAACCGGCATTGCCCCAAGTGTCAATCTTTAAAAAACGCACAATGGGTAGATAAGCTGGCAGCCAATCTACCTGCTGTCAAACACTTTCATATGGTTTTTACCATTCCGTCCTCTTTGCATCAATTGTTCTACTTAAACCAGGGAAAAGCTTATAGTTTGCTTTTTAAGGCAGCAGGAAAAGCATTGATGCAATGTGCCGCCAACCCCGACTTTCTGGGAGCACAGGCAGGTGCAGTAGCTATTTTACATACTTGGGGCCAAACGCTTACTTACCATCCTCATATTCACATGATTGTCCCCGCTGGTGGTCTTTCAGAGGATTTGTCGGAATGGATTCCTTCAGGCAAGAAGTACTTTCTTCCTGTAAAAGTACTTAGTGCTGTATTCAGAGGCATCCTGTGCCGATTACTAGAAAAAGCTGTTTATGCCAAGGAGATCAAACTTCCTGAGCAAATAAAATCAGTTAAAATGCTCAAACAGCTTTGTTATTTAAAACCGTGGGTTGTTTATTGTGAAAAGCCATTTTCAGGTGCTCAAAGCCTTGTTCGGTATCTGGGAAATTACACCCACAGGGTAGCTATTTCCAATCACAGACTAATATCGCATCAGGATGGCGGGGTAACTTTCTCGTTTAAAGATTATGCCCAGGCTGCAGAAGTAAAAACGATCACACTGGATGCCCTAGAATTTATCCGCAGGTTCATGCAACATATACTCCCCAATGGATTTTATAAGATTCGCTATTTTGGGTTTATGGCCATCTGTAATATCAAATCTAAATTGGCTGAATGCTTCACGCTGATAGGTAAAACAGCTTTCTTTTCTCAACTCGAAGGCTTGTCTGCCATAGATGTCTGGCGCAACATTACAGGGATTGATCCGCTCAGGTGCCCCAAATGCGGAGTAGGCAAAATGATGTTACAATCGCTGCCGGTTAACTCAGACACAACAATCATCAAGTCAGGATAAAAATAGATTGCCGAGCGTTCTTTGACCTATGAATAGCTATTCAATGGCCACGAAAAAGCCATCATGGGAAAGTTATGCCTGCTTGTAATACACAATAACTGCTTATGTTTAGATTTACTTGTTTCTTGAAAGATTTTCAACTGCCGCAAAGGGGTAAACAGAGCAATAAATTATGCGGAATCAATAGAACTCCCATAGCTTAGATTTGCGGCAAAGTCCAACTCAGTTTTATTCACCATTCTCCTGCCTTTTTCATTTCAACCTCAAACAAATGCAGCTATTTAGTGCTTTGTTGCTATATTTGCAGGAGAACGTTGAATAAAACGGTATTTGTTATACAGCATTAAAAAAAAAGGAAATATGAGGAAATTAATTATAGTTCTATTATCATTTACTTTTATCACTTCTTGTACACAAAAGAAATTGCAAGACGATAAACATCTCGTTATTGAAAATTATTCGCAATTGACAGGAAATCAGATTTTAAGTGATTCAGATAGTATAACAATTCCTCTTTCTAAACAAGGATATACTCTCCATCTTCCTGAATCAAAGCCAATAGCTACAATTATTTTCCCAAGCGGCAGTGCTCTTGATACAACAAGAAATATAGATGAGTATGCTATTATTAAACCAGCTTTAGCAAAAAATATGGCTGTGCTCTTTGTGAGTACAGGAAAGGTAATTGAGTTTCTATTTACTGAAAAAGACATTGGTGTTATTGACAGCTTAGTTGAAGATGCATTAGAAAAATATGAACTTAAAAATAAACCAATATTTTTAGCTGGAATGTCCTTGGGAGGTACTATGGCTATGCGTTATAGTGAATACTGTTTTATGAATAAATCAAGTTTGGGTTTAAAACCTAATGCAATTGCAATTTGTGATGCTCCATTAGATATGGTAAGAATGTGGCACGAACAGGAGCAAGCAATAAAAAATAATTTTCACCCCAATGCTGTTGGTGAAGCACGTTGGGTTTTACATTTCTTAAAAAAACATTTAAGTGGTTCGCCAAACGAATCAATGGGCGCTTATATTGATTATTCACCATTTACATATAAAAATGAAAATAAAAGCAAAATAGATTTGTTTAAACAAGTTCCAATTAGAATGTATCATGAACCTGATATTAAATGGTGGGTTGAAAATAGAGGAAAAGATTATAATACCATTAATAGTATTGACCTTGCCGGTTTTTATAACTATTTAAGGCAAGCGGGAAATATGGAAGTGGAATTAATTACTTCATACAATAAAAGAAAAGATTATGAAAAAGGTTCGTCCCCCCATACTTGGACAATTGTTGACAATGAAGAATTAGTTGACTGGTTTTTAGGGAAAATGTAATCAATAACGCTGTATAACAACAAATATAGTGCATTTGGCAGATAGTGCTAAAAATAAAGATGGT
>CAZOEV010000555.1:0-2585 GCA_964578915.1 uncultured Lentimicrobiaceae bacterium | reverse complement strand
AAGGAAATTTTAAATCAGGTACAGGAAATTTTTCGTGATATATTAGATGAAGAATCTATTATAATTACGGGTGATACAACCGCAAATGATGTGGAGGAGTGGGATTCTCTAACACACATACAATTGGTTGTAGCTATCGAGAAACATTTTAAAATTAAATTTACTTCAAAAGAAATTGTCTCTTGGAAAAATGTAGGCGAAATGATCGATAACATTAATGGAAAACCAAAATGAATTTAAATGAATTTGTATCTGAATTTAACGAAAAAATGACTCATCATTTTGATGTAACACAAACCGTTTATAATGCTTTTCAGTTATGCAGTGGTGATATGAATCCTTTACATACAGATGAGTCTTTTGCGAAACAAAAAGGTTTTCGAGAACGAGTAATGTATGGCAACATATTAAATGGATTTGTTTCTTATTTTATTGGAGAGTGTTTACCTACAAAAAGTGTAATAATTCATTCACAAGATATTGTGTTTAAAAATCCTGTTTACTTGAATGATAATGTACTGCTTGAAGCCGTTATAGATGGTGTTTATGAAAGCGTAAATGCCATTGAATTTAAATTTAAATTTTTCAATCAAAATAATAAAGTGATAGCAAAAGGTCACATTCAAATCGGCTTATTATGAACATATTAATAACAGGTGGCACTTCAGGTTTAGGCAAAGCAGTAGTTGAGCTTATGGCAGGAGGAAAACAACACAATATATGGTTTACGTATGTAGAGATTAACAATTATAAACAAATAGCATTGGAACTTGAAGAACAGTTTGATAATGTTATTGGATTGGAGGTCAACTTTTGTGATTCGGAAAGTGTGGAAAAATTATGTGTCAAGTTGACGGCGATTGATATTGACGTACTAATAAATAGTGCGTATGTAGGCATTCCACAAACTACTCATTTCCATAAAATTGAAACTGATGAATTTTTGAAGGGTTTTGAAAATAACTTAATACCAACTATTAAAATAACAAAGACAGCCATTGGAATTTTCAAGAAGAAAAAGTTTGGCAAAATCATTAACATACTTACAGAATCATTAATCGGTTTGCCACCAATGGGCTATGCCATATACACGGCAAACAAGGCTTATTTGCAGCAACTATCTAGAGTGTGGAACAAGGAATATTCAAAATTTAATATTACCTCAAATTGTGTTTTACCAGCTTACATGCAAACAGAATTCGCTAAAGTTGATGAGCGTATCCTGGATCAAATGATCATTGAACATCCCTTAAAAAGGTTATTAACAACAAAGGAAGTTGCGGAAACTGTTCAGTTTTTAGTGAATTGTTCACAACAAATTAACGGAGTTAACTTCACAATTAATGCTGCACAAAACATATCGTAACTTGATAGGATTATGATTTTTAATTCATTGAATTTTCTAATATTCTTTTTAGCTGTCTTTTTTCTATATTACTTTCCACTAAAAGAAAAAACCAAAGCACAAAATTGGTTATTACTAATATCTAGTTATGTTTTTTATGGAATAGCTGACTGGCAGATGATACTTTTGTTATTGGTTGCTACTACTATTTTCTATTTTTTAGGGTTAGCAATCCGCACTAGCACAGAAAAAACATCATCTTTGCTCACTACACTTGGCGTTTTATTGGGTGTGGGTCTTTTGTTTTATTTCAAGTATTTGAATTTCTTTATTGAATCATTTTCAGATTTGTTCAATGCAATTGGGCTTAAAACAAATTGGGGTACATTCAATATTATTTTGCCCTTAGGTATTAGTTTTTTTACCTTTAGGCTGCTAAGTTATGTTATTGAAATACATAGAGGCAAAATAGCACCAACAAAAGATTTTGTGGTTTTTGCAACTTATGTGGCCTTTTTCCCAACAATCCTTTCAGGTCCAATTGATAGACCTAATAATTTTATTCCTCAACTTGCAGGTAAACGACCGTTCAATTATGGTTTAGCTGTTGATGGTCTCCGTCAGATTCTTTGGGGGTTGTTTCAAAAAGTAGTCATAGCAGATAATTTGGCCGGGATTATTAATGAGGTTTGGGGTGATATCCCAAATCAATCAGGAAGTATATTATTGATTATGGCAATTCTTTATAGTTTTCAACTATACACTGACTTTTCGGGATACTCACATATGGCTATTGGTGTTGGTAAATTACTAGGCTTCCGAATTACAAAAAACTTTAATTACCCCTATTTTTCAAGAAATGTTGCGGAATTCTGGAGAAATTGGCATATATCTTTAACATCTTGGTTAACAGATTATATTTTTATACCATTAAATATCAAGTTTCGTAATATTGGTAATTTGGGTATAATACTAGCTATAATAATCAATATGGTGATAGTTGGTTTATGGCATGGAGCTAATTGGACATTTATTATTTTTGGTCTTTACCATGGCTTCCTTTTTATTCCTTTGATTTTAACAGGTTCAATTTTTAAGAAGAAAAAACTAAAAGTAAATAAGTTGGGATTACCCTTCTTAAATGATTTTTTTAAAATTATTGGAACGTTTTTGCTTTGGACATTTAGTTTGATAATTTTTAGAGCGGAAAATACTGGCCAGTTATGGGAGTATATAAATG
>CAZOEV010000554.1:0-2589 GCA_964578915.1 uncultured Lentimicrobiaceae bacterium | reverse complement strand
GTGTTCTTAAAGACAAGAATTTAATTAAGGTTGCCACAGGCGTTAGACGTTGTGGGAAATCTTGTGAAATCTGCAAAAAAATCAATTTTACTAATCGACAATTATGTTGACGAAACTGTTTTGCAAGTCTTTACCAAACGAAACAAAAATGTATCGGTAAGCATTTACACCAAAAATATAACAAAGACATTAAAGCAGGATTTGAAAAAACACAACGCCCAATACCCAAGAATTACTGTGCTGCAATTTAACAATGCTCACGACCGCTTTTTAATACATGACGAAACTACCGTTTACCATTTTGGAGCCAGCTTGAAAGATTTGGGTAAAAAGTGTTTTGCCTTTTCTAAAATGGAAATGGGAGCTGTGGAAATGATTGCTAAGCTTAAAATGCGGAGGTGCTGATGAGTGATACAATGAGCCTTTAAACACTGATTTTCAATTCAAATCCAAACAAACCAGTTGGATTTTTAAGAAAGTCTCTTTACTTTTATCGACTGATAAAATGACGTAACATATTGTTGACTAAAATAGAAAATTAATAACAATGGCATTGTTTCATAACCTCTTCGGTTCCTATAATAAAACATACTAATTATGAGAAAGATGAGTAGAATGCTTGTGCTGTCATTAACAATTTTGATCTGCTGTTTGAGCTGCAGCGAAGAATGCGATGACTGCCTGGAACTAACATCAAAAAACATCAAATACATTGATTCCAACGGAGCAAATCTATTATTTGGAAACCAGGCGACTTATAATCCAGATAATGTTGTAGTTAAGGCAGGAAATGACAATATTATAAATGTGTGGAAGCAAGAAAATGCCGAAACAATCAGTTTCAATCTTGAGGAGAATTATTCGGACTATTTTATTGTTTTATCAGAAACATTGATTGATACCATTAAATTTGAGCTGACTGAAAGGAAAAGTATAACATGTTGTGGAAACGTGATATATTCAACCAAAACATTTTTGAACGGGACAGAGATAGAAAATAATGATTTAATCGTTATTACTCATTAGGAAAGGACGGCACAACAGCAGCTTCTAATATATGTTGTACATTAGCTGTTAATACAGCATTATAGCACACTAACAACAATACAATCATGTCAGAAGAAATGAAACCATGCCCAAAATGCACTTCACCTTATGGCTATTCACTTGGAAATGAAATTTATGCCTGCCCGGAATGTGGCAATGAATGGAATCCAAATGAAAAACCAGAAGAGGACGGTCTAAAAGTGTTTGACGCAAACGGAAATGAGCTAAAGAATGGCGATGCCGTGATTATCATAAAAAGTCTGCCAGTAAAAGGTGCTCCCAAACCCATTAAAGCCGGAACGAAGGTGAAAAATATTCGTTTGACGGATGGCGACCACAATATCGACTGCAAAATTGATGGCTTTGGCTCTATGGCTTTGAAATCAGAATTTGTGAGAAAAGCTTAGCCGTAGTTGATGGAGAAAAAAGCCTATCGCCATTGGGTGTAAAATAGAGCTTGTATGTTGGTTCCAGCAATAATCGGCCTGTTTGCGGCTCTTTCCCATATATTTAGTAATTTAGTCAACTCAAACAGCATCAATCACATTAGCTAATGAATAAAGAAAATACTCATCCAGAAGAACAGCCCAATAATCCGCTGCATGGGGTGAAATTGATAACGATATTAGAAGTGCTGGTGGAAAAGCAAGGTTGGGAAAAGCTAGCAATGAAAATCAATATCAATTGTTTTAAGAATGATCCATCGGTTAAATCCAGCCTCAAGTTTTTAAGAAAAACACCCTGGGCACGCGATAAAGTTGAACAGCTTTACCTTGATTTCTTGAAGAAAAACAAGATATAAACTGTATTAAAACGTATTTTAGCTGAGTCAATAATCAAAAATCAAAAGCGTACTTCAAATCAAAAAGACATGAGAATTTCTTTAATTATTCTTTTCCTTTCATTTTATCAAATTGTTTTCAGCCAATATGACACTTGTCCGAAAACCGAAAAAACACAAACCACAGACACCTTGTATTCAATAGTAGTAAATGATGAATACAGGTGGTTAGAAGATATTCATGCTGAAAAAACAGTTGAATGGATTGAGGAACAAAACTCATTTTCAAGGAAAACATTAAGAAAAGCAGCGCTAAAATTTGATTCCTATAATGCAATTGATAAATATTCGTATGTGAAATATGATAATCCAATAAAAGATGGGGAATACTATTTTACTTATGCGTATTATAATAATGTGAGTGTGCCAGCTTTATTCTATCAGAGTAGTTTAAAAGCAGAACCCAAGGTTTTGGTTGACCCGAACTTTATTTCTACAGCCGACAAAATCTCACTCAAAAACTACAAGGTTTCCAAAGACTCCAAACTATTGGCATACCAATTTAGTAGAAATGGAAGTGATTGGGGCGAAATTAAAGTAATTGGCATCAAAATAGCCTCAAATAAGAAAGATCATTTGTTCAATGTAAAATTTTCAGGTATTGCCTGGAAAGATGATGGTTTCTACTACTCTAAATATCCAACGGCAGATTTAGATAAAACCATTGGACAAGAAATTTATTATCACAAAATAATTCAAAT
>CAZOEV010000553.1:0-2606 GCA_964578915.1 uncultured Lentimicrobiaceae bacterium | reverse complement strand
TACATCATATTTTTCCTGCGCTCCGCCATAGTTTACCCTGAAAGTGACCACTTCATCAAAAACCAATAAAGCGTTATTGCGTCGCGTCCAATCGTAAAGCGCTTTTATAAAGGCTTTGGTAGCAGGCAAAAGTCCTACACGGTGTGGCACTGGATCGATAATAACACAGGCAATTTGATCGGCTTGCGTATCCAAAATATGGAGGGTACGCTTGATGTCGTTGAACGGAAAAATGATTACATGATCCAGCACAGCTTGTGGCGTGCCATGCGCCAATGGCACACTATTGGGACTGCTAATATCTCCCCAGTTAAAAGGGTTGGCGGTCTGGCTCACCTCAGCGAAGTCATAAGTGCCATGATAGGCGCCTTCTGCTTTGGCAATTTTAGGTTTGCCTGTAAAAGCACGGGAAGCTTTAATCATGGCCATCACAGCTTCTGTGCCGCTGTTTACAAAACGAATTTTTTCAAAACTTTCCGCCCGATTTATGAGTAATTCGGCCAATAAAAGTTCGACCTCCGTAGCGAGTGTGTAAGCTGTTCCTTTTTTTAATTGGGCTGTAACAGCTTCTACAATGGCCGGATGCGCATGGCCATGAATAAGCGAAGCCATGTTGTTAGCAAAGTCAATGCGCTTGTTTCCGTCTATATCTGTAACATAGCATCCCGAAGCTTTGGCCGCATATTGCGGAAAGGGTTTGTGAAAAACCGTGTTTCGGCTAACACCGCCGGGAATTAGACCGACAGCTTTTTGGTATAAGGCTTCACTTTTGTCGTTTTGTTTCATCGTTATGGTTTTTTAGTCCTAAAAAACACTCATTTAAACTATTTTATTGATGGAGCTGTGCATCAGTTTGAGTTTGCAGGAAGTTAAAACTAACGCCAGGCGCCATTTCTTTCACAAAAAGTCCCTCTTTTGTAACATCAATAATGGCGAGGTTGGTATAAATTCTACTAACAACGCCTTTTCCGGTAAGTGGATAACTACAATTTTTCACGATTTTTGATTCGCAGGTTTTAGTTGTATGCCGTGTTATTACATAAATGGTTTTCACGCCAGCGACCAAATCCATAGCACCGCCTACCGCGGGAATAGCGCCAACTTCGCCAGTTGACCAGTTTGCGAGATCACCATTTTCAGCTACTTGCAAAGCGCCCAAAACGCAAACATCAATATGTTTACCGCGAATCATGGTAAAACTATCCGCATGGTGAAAATAGCAAGCGCCAGGAATAGCTGTAACAGCCTTTTTTCCAGCATTGATTAGTTCAGGGTCTTCTTGGCCTTTTTCGGGCGAATTACCCATTCCCAAAAGGCCATTTTCAGTATGATAAATCACTTCGCGGCCTGCTGGAACGAATCCGGCAACCTTCTCTGGGATGCCAATTCCAAGGTTTACATAAGCGCCATCAGGGATGTCAAAAGCAACTTTTTGAGCCATCTCATCCGTGCTCCAGCCCGATATTTCCGTTTTTTCTACCATGGATACCTCCTGTTTTCTGCAATCAGTTTTGATTCGTCTGCCGGATTTTCTATCAATACTGCCCGCTGAACGAAAATCCCAGGTGTGACGATACATTCAGGGTCTAGTTCGCCCAATTCAACAAATTTTTGCACCTGAACGATTGTAGTTTTTGCTGCCGTACACATTATAGGGCCAAAATTTCGCGCTGTTTTATTGTAAATCAGGTTGCCATAACGGTCAGCAGCTTTGGCTTTTACAAAAGCAAAATCAGCATTTATGGCTTTTTCCATCACATAAGTAACATTTTCAAATTCCCTGATTTCTTTGCCCTCAGCCAAAGGTGTGCCAACAGAAGTTGGCGTGAAAAAGGCAGGAATTCCAGCGCCACCAGCACGAATGCGTTCGGCCAAAGTTCCCTGCGGCACAAGTTCCAACTCAATCTCTCCTTTTTGATATAAGGCTGGAAATACGGTAGAGTTAGCCGTTCTGGGAAAAGAACAAATCATTTTTTTTACCCTTTTGTGGGCAATCAATGCCGCCAAGCCAACCTCGCCACTGCCGGTATTATTACTTACAATGGTAAGCTCTTTAGCGCCCTGATCAATCAAAGCGTGAATCAATTCAATGGGACTTCCGGCTTCTCCAAATCCGCTAATCATAATGGTTGCCCCGTCGAAAATATCGAAAACGGCCTCTTTTGCGGTAGAAACAAGTTTATTAATCATAACAATTTTGCTTAGGCATCCAATTTTTTGCGCAGTGCAGCATCAAGTGAAAGCTCAATCTCAGCAAGCTCATCTTCGTAAAAATGCTTTTTGCCCTCAATAGGTTTTAATTTTTCAATAGTATTTTCGTGTTCGTCATATTTGGCTAGAAACACCTTATCCATCCATTCCATATTGCGCGATTCATTAAATTTAAGCGCAAAAGCTTTCTCGCCGTTCACCATCACCTCTCCAAGCATGGAAACTTTGCCCGCCGAAGATGTCATGGTGATATAACGCGAAGGCCTGTTGATGCTGGGAAGAGAGCGATAAACCTTACTGAATATTTGATTGATAATTGTCAGTGGCACTGTAAAATAATGATGTTCGCCAGTAGGGCGGGCGCAATACATGGAATGGAATCCAACCGATAAAGT
>CAZOEV010000552.1:0-2608 GCA_964578915.1 uncultured Lentimicrobiaceae bacterium | reverse complement strand
ATAGGGGTGGCGGTCTTCAAAATATCAATCTTTCAAATACTAATCGTTGCTTTAGACTTCTTTACACGGCTGCGAAATTGGCCAAAAATCCTATTTTTATAACTCCAAATCAATATACATGAAATCACAAGAAAAAACCCAAACAGATTTTGAAACCACAAAAACGGCCTTTGTACTTTTTAATTTATTAATTGGCCGCCGATCCAAAGTGTCTAAATTAATTTTGAAAGACCAGCCGAACTATTTTGCGATCCTGCAAACAACTTTTAAGGAGCGGGCAAAACTTTGCCAAAAGAAAAAGCTTTCACCCATTGAACGGGAATTAATAAAAGCTTTAACCGACTTAAGCGAAAAAACAGTGAATCAGATTGTTTTTGAAAGTATGGCTTAAAAAAAAAGTCTGCCAGATAAAACCGCCGGGGCTATCTTTTAGCTCCGGCTTTTTTGTTTTGAGGCCCCAAAGTGTGCAAATTTTGTGCAAATGAAAAAAGGCTACAACTTTAAAAACGTTGTAACCTTTTGACTTTCAGCGTGGAGAATAACGGAATCGAACCGATGACCTTTTGACTGCCAGTCAAACGCTCTAGCCAACTGAGCTAATTCCCCATTGCGGCTGCAAAAATAGTATATTTTAGGTTGAGATTGCAAACTTTTATAAAAATAATCGCCTATTTTTGCTCAAAACCTATTGAAATGTCTTATTCAAACCTACTTTTTTACAAAATTATTTACTTCAAATTAAGCGCATTTTTTATACCTTTTATCATCAGTTTAACGACTGTTAACGCACAGCAAGCAACAGAAATGGATCCGACACAATATGTAAATCCTTTTATCGGCACACAGCGAATGGGGCATACTTTTCCGGGTGCTACCGTGCCTTTTGGCATGGTGCAATTGAGTCCAGATACAGATACAGTCGCCTATGAAAAAGACGGCAAATATAATCCCGATGCTTATGTATATTGTGCAGGCTACCAATACGATGACCCAACGATTGTAGGTTTTAGTCACACCCATTTTAGCGGAACAGGCCATTCCGACTTGGGCGATTTATTGCTGATGCCAATCAGCGGAAAATTGCAATTAAATCCGGGCACGGCAAAGCATCCTGAAAGCGGTTATCGATCGCGCTATAATCACGATCAAGAAAACGCCTCTCCTAACTATTATCAGGTTGATTTACTGGATTATAATATCAAAGCAGAATTGACAACTTCCACCCGTGTTGGATTTCATCGCTATACTTTCTCGGATACGACAGAAAACTATTTGATTTTCGACTTGATGCACAGTATTTACAACTATGACGATAAAAATGTGTGGACTTTTATTAGGGTAGAAAACGACACTTTAATCACCGGTTACAGGCAAACCAGTGGTTGGGCACGCACCCGAACAGTATATTTTGCGTTGGTTTTGAGCGAACCTCTCCAAAATTACGGTCACGAAAAATATGATACTTCGGTGTATAACGGCTTTTACCGAAAATTTGATGAAAGCCAAAACTTCCCAGAAATGGCTGGTAGAAAACTCAGGCTATGGCTCGAACCCAAATTGCCAGATAGCAAGGAATTGCTGATAAAAGTCGGCCTTTCGTCGGTAAGTGCATCGGGTGCGCTGAATAATGTGATTACAGAAATTCCCCACTGGGATTTTGATTTAGTGGTACATCAAGGGCGCGAACAATGGAAGCAGGAATTGTCGAAAATTCAGGTTGAAACCAGCGATAACGATGCCAAAACGGTGTTCTATACTGCTCTCTATCACAGCTTTTTAAGTCCGATTGTTTATATGGATGTAGATGGCCGCTATCGGGGTTTGGATCAGGAAATTCATCAAGCGGAAGGCTTCACCAATTACAGTATTTTTTCGCTTTGGGATACCTATCGTGCGCTGCATCCGCTTTTTAATTTGGTTCAGCCAAAGCGTAGCAACGATATGGCCGAATCTATGCTGGCACATTTTGACCAGAGCGTGCATCCAATGCTGCCAGTTTGGTCGCATTATGCCAACGAAAACTGGTGTATGATTGGCTACCACAGCGTATCCGTTTTGGCCGATGCTATTGTAAAAGGAACTTTTCAAGGTGAAATAAAAAGAGCGCTGGAAGCTACCGCCCAAACCGCTGAATACGCACCTTACGATGGATTGGGCGACTATATGGCGCTGGGTTTCGTACCCGAAGATAGAAATCCGTATTCGGTGAGCAAAACCCTGGAATATGCTTATGACGACTGGTGCATTGCCCAGATCGCTGATGCAGCGGGCGATTCGGCTAGAAAAAAACAATTTGAGATTCGTTCATTTAATTATAGAAATCAATTCAATGCTGCTTCCGGTTATATGCATCCGCGGCTTTCCGATGGCAAGTTTAAGCAAGCTTTTGACCCTTACGATACGCACGGACAAGGTTTTATTGAAGGAAATGCCTGGAACTACGGTCTGTATGTGCCGCATCAAATCCCTGAAATGATCGACCTGTTAGGTGGCCAAAAAGCTTTTGAAGCCAAGCTCGACAGCCTTTTCACACTCGAACTTTCTGACGAACACATTGCCAACAACGAAGACATAACCCGCGATGGAATAATTGGGATGTATGTGCATG
>CAZOEV010000551.1:0-2614 GCA_964578915.1 uncultured Lentimicrobiaceae bacterium | reverse complement strand
CCAACAATAAGATGAAAACACTCCGCCTATTCCTAACATTCTACAAATCGTATGCTTTCACAAGTTTACTGATAACGTTTATCTGTTTGGGTCTTGTCTATCAATTTGGATCAAAGGCAGTTCAGCTTATTCAGGTGCTTATTTGGTTTAAAATTTTCACACTTGCTGTTATCTTCTTTTCGATAAGCAAGTATAAAAGAAATCAATTCTATTATTATACAAATCTGGGGGTATCAAAGATTACACTTTGGGCTTCCACCTTATCTTTCGATTTTCTATTCTTTTTGATTGCCCTTATAAGCTTAGCTATACAACTCCATGAAACACAGCCTTGAAGTTGATAGCATAATACTTGAATTTGGCACAAAAAGAGTGCTTCAAGACGTTTATCTCAAAAGCGAATCCGGAAAAACTACGGGAATACTTGGGCGAAATGGCGCAGGAAAATCCTGTTTGATGCAAATTATTTATGGAGAGCTGAAAACAAATAATAAATCTATCAGACTGAATGGAAAAGCCATTTTGGACGCTTCCCGAAACCCAGAAGATATAAGGTATTTGCCGCAGTTTAATTTTATTCCGAAAGGTGTAAAAATTAGTCGAATTTTTAAAGACTTTCATTTGAATTTCTCCGACTTCACTGCCTACTTCCCTGAATTTGAGAAGTATTACAATGGCAAACTAAAAAATCTATCAGGAGGCGAAATCAGAATCATCGAAATTTATGCAATCCTTGCTTCAAAAACGAAGTTTTGTATGTTAGATGAGCCTTTCTCACAAGTGATGCCGAAACACGTCAACCCCATTAAGAGCCTGATAAACAATGAGAAAAACAACAAAGGGATAATTATTACCGACCATTTATACGAGCACATTATCGATATTTGCGATGACATTTATGTTATCGCTAATGGAAAAACCTATTTGACAAAAGACAGAAGCGATTTAATACAACTTGGTTACATTAACGAAAAATAATCGAGCTGTTTCCGAAATATCAGTGCCAACTTCCTTTTTTTTCCGTGCAGACTCAAGCACTTCTTTAAGTCGTTTTTACTGTTAAATGCTGTTAAATATCTCTTATTACTTCTTCCGAAGCTTGGCCGTTGAAATAAGTTGTTTACTTTTGCATCGCGAACGACATAAACGCACTCGATAAAATCAACTTTATATGAAAAGATTTGTAGAAACAACAATTACACAGCGCATTTTTAGAATTCTATTGGCCATTTTTATGGTCTATGCCGGATTAAGCCACCTTACTTTTGGCAGAATAGAATTTCAGGCACAAGTTCCTGATTGGGTGCCATTAAGCAAAGATTTAGTGGTTATTTTGTCTGGTATTGTTGAAATAATTCTTGGTCTTGGACTGGCATTATGGAAAAACGAACGCGTAAGATTTGGGTGGGCGCTGGCAATATTTTTTGTGCTGATATTTCCTGGCAATATAGCGCAATACCTTGATGGCAAAGATGCCTTTGGCGCTTTTGATTCTGATAGGGCGCGACTTATTCGACTATTTTTTCAGCCAGTGCTAATCGCCTGGGCACTATGGGCAGCCGGTTCATGGAAAGCATGGAGAACGCGTAATCACTAAAAAAGTAAACTATGGATGACTCAATGCTAAAACTCGACAATCAAATTTGCTTTCCTATTTATACCACTTCTCGACTGATCACGAAAGCATATAAGCCGTTTCTAGACGAAATTGGCCTCACCTATCCGCAGTATTTGGTGCTGATGGTATTGTGGGAAACCGATGAGATTACTGTAAACAAGATTAGCCAGAAACTAATGCTCAACACCAATACGCTTTCGCCTTTGCTTAAGCGCATGGAAAAAATGGAGCTACTCAAACGCAGCCGTTCAAGTCAGGATGAACGCAGTGTAATTGTACAACTAACAGAAAAAGGAAAACAGCTAAAAACCAAAGCCATACCCATTCCCGAAAAGCTGATTCAAACATTTCTCAACGAGAACATTCAGCTTACTGATATGTTAAAGTTAAAGGAAATGCTCCATGAATGGATCAAGATATTATCAGATAAAACTAAAAATATTGAATAAGCTAACCGCCTAGCGGAAATCGATGAAATGCACAGCAAAAGCATCTTGTCCTATTATAAAGAACTCTAACTATTTCATTTACAAAAAATAAAATTAAAAATTTAAATACAATAATAATATGAACACTACTAGAACGATAAACCTAAAAAACAGACCAAAAGGAAAGCCGGAATTGACAGACTTTGAGTTTACCACCGCTGAAATAGCTGATTTGCAAGAAGGTGAGCTATTGCTAAGCACAAAATATGTTTCTGTTGATCCATATTTACGAGGTAGAATGAGCAATGCACCGTCTTATATTCCACCATTTGAGCTCAACAAACCCATTGTATCTGGTATTATTGCTGAAGTTTTAGCTTCAAAAAACAGCAACTTCAGCGAAGGCGATCACGTTTTCGGGATGTTGCCCTGGAAAGAAACGCAAGTCGCAAAAGCGGATGGATTAATGAAAGTGGATCCGAAAAAAGCACCACTTTCTGCCTATCTTGGCGTTTTGGGCATGACCGGACTTACCGCTTATCTGGGACTTACGGAGATAGGAAAACCT
>CAZOEV010000550.1:0-2620 GCA_964578915.1 uncultured Lentimicrobiaceae bacterium | reverse complement strand
TCCACTTGCCATCCCATTTTCAAAAACAACAACCGGCTTATCCTTTTGATTATTTTCTATTCCACTTATCGAAATTTCAACCTTAAAACCATTTACCATAATCATTTCACTCTGTCCAAAACTTGCGGAAACTATTCCCAATAGAAATGTTAATATTAGAATTCTAGTCATATCTTTAATTTTAATTTGTTTACTCATACCTCAACGCCTCCACCGGGTTTCGTGTAGCGGCACGCCAGCTTTGCCAACTCACGGTAAGTAAAGCTATGGCCAAAACCAGCACACCTGACAATGCAAAATTCCACCAGTTTAGGGAGGTTTTGTAGGCGAAATTTTCGAGCCATGTATTCATAGCAAAATAAGCAATCGGGCAGGCCAAAACAAAAGCAATGGCCACCCATTTTACCAAATCTTTATTCAACATAAGGAGTATTTCTTTTGTTTTGGCACCATTTACTTTGCGAATTCCAATTTCTTTGGTTCGCTGCTGCGCAATGAAAAGCGAAAGGGCACTTATTCCAATAATGCTGATTAAAATCCCCAAAACCGAAAAAGAGAAAAGTATCTTGCCCAGGATAGTTTCTGCTTTGTATTGTTGGGCAATTTTTTCATCGATGAAAAAATAATTGAATTCCTGGCCATCATAATGGCTGTCCCAAACTTCCCTGATTTTAGCGAGGGCCGCCCTGGTATCTCCGGGGTTTATACGAACATGGATAAAGCGCGAGCGATTTCGCGATTCGCCAAGGTAGAAAGCAAAATCGCCAATAACTTCGTGCGCCGAGTTGTAATTAAAATCTTTAGCCACGCCAATAATATTTATTCGCTCAGTCCCCTCCTCTACGCTCTGGCTTCCAGCAAAGGCTTCAAGTGCCTCCATGCTTCCATGTTTTTCCAGCAAGCGTTTGTACAAATGCTCGTTTACTACCATTCCTTCGATGGTATCGGCCGAGGTTGAAATCCAATCGTGAAGCAATTGAATATCCATTGTTTTCAGGTAGTCGCAATTGGAAAAAACAAACTCTGCCGAGCCATCAATCCCAAAATCTTCGAGGGAAAAATTTTGTGTGGGATAGCCAAAATGCTGACTTGTAAAACCTACAGATGCAACCTGACTTCGTTTCTTCAGTTCATTAGCAAAAACGGCAGCGTCTTTCGTGTAATCCTTCAAATGAATAACTACCACATTCTCTTTATCGAAACCCAGGGATTTTGAAGTAATAAAGTTGATTTGCTTATTTACAACAAGTGTACTCGAAATCAAAACAATAACAACAGATAACTGTAAAACGAGCAGGATTTTCAAGACAAAATTTCCCGAGTAATTATTCTTTTCAGAAATGATATTAATGGCTGATGTTTTTCCCAACAAAAAGAAACCTACAAATAGGGCACTTACCGCCCCGCAAATAGTTAATACCACAACAATTGCCACATAAATAACCGGTTCTGAATAATAAACATCAAAATCAATTTCAAAAAATTGATTAATTGCCGGGCCTATCAATCCCAGTATTGCTAAGGATAGAAGAATAGCGGCGGAACACAGCAATAGAATTTCGACCAAAACCTGTTCGATCAATTGACGTTTACGTGCGCCAAAAGTCCTGATTACCCCAAGTTCTTTCGATCTTTTGATGAGTTTAGCTATGTTCAGGTTGATAAAATTCATCAATGATACAAGCAGTATTACAAACGAAATGATGATGAACAAGCCGATATTGATTTTACTTGTGCTCTCTTTTAATTCAAACCTATAATCAGATTTTAAATGAATGTCTTTTAACGCGATTAAACTGAATTTATAATCCTGAGGGCCCCGTTCCTGCCTCAAACTACTTTCGTTATAAATGGATAGAAACTTATCGGCAATTAGCTTAGGCATCGCATCTTCGTTTATTTTTAAATAGTTGTATACCCAGTGTGTTTTCATGTTTGGCAGTGATGAATACCGTTGTTGCAAAGCACCTTTTTGCGAAAGCAGGATATGGTAATTAAAATGTGTGTTTGGATGGGTGTTTTTCACGATCCCCCTTATTTGGAAATCCCCTAAATCTCTTGCATATTGTAAGGCTTCGATATTGATGATTTTTCCGATCGGGTTTTCATTACCAAAATATTTTTGTGCAAAATCCTCGGAAATGAAAGCAGTGTTTGGCTCTGAGATTTCAGCCAAATCCCCGGCCAGACTTTCTACCCCAAACATTTCTATAAAACTTTCGTCAACCGACATTATGTCTTCCTGCTGAAACGATAATTCGCCAATCCTGATAGTTCCAATCGGACAATGCGAAAATTGTGTTGCCTCCTCTATTTCGGGGATAGTTGCCGCTGCTTCGTGGACAAAGCCCAGGCTTCGGGCCCATTGCGTATCAACATCCGCAGGACTCGAAATTACCCGGTAAATCTGCTTATAATCCTTAAAATGTTTATCAAAACTTTTTTCGTTGGCCACATAGATAAACAAAATCAGAAAGGAAGTAATCCCAAAAGTTAGGCTAACCACACTAATCCCTGAGAATGTTAAATGCTGGAGGATTCTTTTTATCGAAGACTTAATGTATTGTACAAGCATGTTGTAATGTTTATAATTCTTTTTATTTTAAAAATCTCATTCCTA
>CAZOEV010000549.1:0-2622 GCA_964578915.1 uncultured Lentimicrobiaceae bacterium | reverse complement strand
CCCGATTTTGTGCGTTTTATTTTATCAGTTTGCTTTGTTGCCTTAATAGCCCAGTCAGGCTGCGACTAATCCGGCAACGACCAAAAGTCGCACCCTGACTATTTAGCGAATCTATTATTTTTTACTAGCAAACATTGTTTATAATCGAAATAGTTGTGTAACTTTACTAAAAAATACTGAAAATGATTTTTTACACTTTACAGCCTATTGCGTTAGTAAAAACAACTTAAGTTTAAAATTTTATTATTCAATAAACATGGAGCAAATAGAGCATTTAAGCAGGTCTGAATTATTGGCAGAACTAAAAGAGAGCCGCAGAATAATTGCAGAATACAAAAAGAAGGGTACAGATAAGGCTGTAAAAGAAACACAGTTAGAGAGTTATTTATCCGGATTATTGGACTCCTTACCTGATATGATTTTTGTTTTAGATGATCAGGGTACTTTTTTTGATTGTAAAACGGGCAACCCAGATCAGCTCCTTTTTCCACCGGATCAGTTTATTGGCCTCGGAATTTCTGAAGTTATGCCACAGGAATATGCTCAAATACTATTAGATGCAACCGCTAAAGTTTTCCGTGAAGGCAAGGGGTGTTCTGTTCAGTATAGTATAGATATTCAAGGAGTTAATCGAGATTATGATGCCATATTTACCCCATTTGAGCCAGGAAAAGTTGTTGTTGTAGTGCGGGATATAACCGATCTGAAAAATATTGAGATCAAATTTCGAAACAGCCAGAATAAGTATCAGGAATTGCTTGATCTGGCGCCAGATATGTTTTTTCAGGGCGATGAAAATGGTAATATTCTTGAATGCAATCAAAAGGCGCTTTCAGTAATGGGATATAGTCGCAATGAAATGATTGGTAAGCATATATCATTATTTTTTGATGCGAATAGCATCAGAAAGAAACCTTTGCGATTTGACCGCTTGTCAGCCGGTGAGCAAATTATTACAGAGCGTATTATTTTAGCCAAAAGTGGAAAAGAAACTCCTGTCGAGATGAACTCGCGTAAAATGGCAGATGGGACCTACCAAACTTTCGTCCGCGATATTTCGGAAAGAAGAGACCAGAAACGTCAGCTTAAGCAGCTCAATAATACCTTAAAAGGGATTTTTGATACGGTTTCGGAAGCCATTTATGTGATGGACGAAGCGGGGACTTTTATAGAAGTAAATCAGGGTGCTTGTATTATGTACGGCCTTGATAGAAATCAACTTATAGGTAAAAATCCCGCGTCTGTTGGTGCTGACGGAAAAAATGATCTGAAGCAAATACAGAAGCAGCTTGATTTTACCTATACAACCGGAAGAGTTTGTCATTTTGAATTCTGGGGCAAGCGCAATTCGGGTGAAGCATTTCCTAAAGACGTGATTATTAATCGAGGTACTTTTTTTGGTAAACAGGTTTTGATTGCTACTGCCAGGGATATCAGTGCCCAAAAGCTGGCGCAAAAGCATATCCGCGAAAGCGAAAAAAAATACCGACAGCTTTTTGAAACCATCAGGCAAGGCGTACTTTATCACGGTGCCGACGGTAAAATAATTCAGTCGAATCCGGCAGCGCAATTAATTTTTAGTCTTACGGAAAACGAGCTCAATAACAGTCTGTTGAATTATGAAAAATGTGCTTGGATTGACGAAAACGAGCTGCCTTTGAGCGATTCGGATTATCCTGGATATTTGGCAATTAAATCTGGAATAGCAGTGCGCGATGTTGTCATAGGGATTTTTAACCCAACGGAAAAACAATATCGTTGGCTATTGGTAAATGCCTATCCCGAATTTGAAAACGGCGATGACAATGCGCATCAAGTACATGTGTCTTTCACAGATATTACGGCTTTAAAGGAAGCAGAAAAGCGTTTAGAGCTTAGTGAAGAAACCTATCGAAACCTGTTTCAAAATGCACAAGTTGGGATGTTTAGAACGCGCAAGAGTGATGGAAAAATCATTGAAAGTAATGCGCGTTTGGCTTTGATGTTTGGTTATGAAAATCGAGAAAAATTCGTAGAGGAGTTTTATACTATTGGTAATTATGTAGATAAAAACGTACGCCAGAAAATCGTTGATACCTTGGATAAAGAAGGAGAGGTGCTAAATATTGAAGCCCAATTTTATAGGAAAGACAAAACCATTTTTTGGGCTAATTATTCTGCTAAAATTTATCATGAGAAAGGATGGATAGAAGGTGTAGCAGAGGATATAACTAGTAGAAAAATTGCTGAGGATCAATTGATTGAAGCCAAAAACAAAGCAGAAGAAAGTGATCGATTAAAATCGGCTTTTTTGGCTAATGTTAGTCATGAAATCAGAACCCCGATGAATGGTATTTTAGGATTCACACAGATTTTACAACAAAGGAATCTGGAACAGGAAGACCGGCAGCAATATCTTGGAATCATTGAAAAATCTGGAAACAGACTGCTCGAAACGGTAAATAACCTGATGGATATTTCTAAGATTGAAACAGGACAAGTGCCGCTAAAACTTTCTAATTTGCTGATAGAGGAACAACTTAAACAACATTTTCAGTTTTTTGAGCCGCAAGCCTTACAAAAAGGATTTCCACTTCGTATTAATATTAAACTTCCAGAAGACATAAAAAGCATAGCTACAGA
>CAZOEV010000548.1:0-2631 GCA_964578915.1 uncultured Lentimicrobiaceae bacterium | reverse complement strand
TGATGTTCGTAATTCAAAAAGAAAGAGAAATCTTCCGATGCCCATGAATAATAAAGCATAGCGCTGATATTGTCGAAAAAACCAACAGGATAGGACAGCGAAGTTGCAGTTATATTAGTGGTATTTTTGAATTCAAAGGCTTCTTCATCATAAGTTGAGAGCATATTTTCGATAGCTATAGTTAGTCCATTTCCAACGCCAAAGGTATAATCAGTTCCGAGCGTTAAATAGGATTGATTGGTAAGCATACCCAAATCTTTATTCTTATTAATATGCACAGCTTCAAACCATAAGCCCACTTCCACATCCCACTTTCCATCCAGCGCAAAACGATTTTCGGGAATATTATCAAACACTGGAAAACCTTGAACAGTTTCTGAAAAAGCATTTCGGTGATGGTATGTAGCAGCAATTTCCCCCTGTGGAACTGGCAATTGAACGCGTCCACCGAACTCTGGAATTTCTGAATTATTTTTCAGCAGTTCAAAACCGCGTTGGCTTTCGTTGCCATAAAGCACCCAGCCCCAAATATTGGCGTTGTTCAAGAAATAATATCTTCCAAGCAAGCCGTAAACACCGGTTGTAAACTTTAGCGGGTCGCGCGGATCAATTTCGTCAAACCACTGCAAAGGCCGGAGCATGGTGGCCGATCCAAAATCAATTTTTTGCAAGCCGGCTCTCAATTCAAATTGCTTGCCGACATAGCGTGCCCAAAAACGATAAGGCCTAATATCGGCATCAGTTTGCGCACTATCAAAAGGATGAAAAAGCACCGAAGCGTACATATTTGCCGAAGCCTCAAAATCGAGTGTGGTGGTATTTGCAAAAGTATATCCGTAGTTGAGTTCGGGTAAGTAGCGACCTCCGGCAAAGAAATTAAGTTTGTTGTCCGGGCTAAAACTGCCATAAGCCGAAGCTTGTCCGTCGAACTCAAAACTATGCTGTGCCTGAACACCTATAAAAATGCTAAAACAGAACAAAAATAGTAGCAGCCGTCCCATTTTAGGTAATATTTTCATTTGTTGGATTGATAATTCCATAAAAGAAATAATTCGTCAATTCCATGACTAAAGCCTGTTTTGAAGGATATAGTTTTGAAAGCTTTTCGTCCATCACTTTATGGCCGATATCTTCCAGCAAATACAAAATAAATTCGGGTTTAATATCAACTCGCACCTGTCCGTTTTTTTGAGCATGAGTCATATCCTTCACTATTTCTGAATGGTAACTATCTCTGTAAGTTTTAATTAACTGTTGCAAATGGACGTATTCATTATTAAAAATATCGCGCATAAATTCCTCGCTCATATTGTCAGAGGCTTTGCGCTCAAGCGTAATTACCTGATTTATTTTTGCCGTAAAAGCCAAGTCACTATTCATTACCGAACGGTATTCATCATGCCAATTGGTCAACATTTCGGTAATCAGGTATTCAGCCAGCACTTCTTTATTGGCAAAATATTTATAAAATGTCATTTTACTAACATTTGCATTCGTACAGATTTCTACAATACTAATTCGCCGCAGGCCATGCCGCCAAAACAAATCTTTTGCTGCTTGCAAAATTGCTTCCTTCTTGGTTTTTTTCTGATTTCCCATCTTAAATAAATACGTTGAGACTGCAAATATACTATTTTAGTTTAATATGATACTATTAGTACACTAAAAACCTCAAAGATTTTAAAAACCTTTGAGGTTTGAGAAAAAACGACAAAAAAATCCTCTGCTGCTTACGCGACAGAGGATTGATTTTTATGAATATAAGACGAAAAGGATTAGTCCTTTATTCTATTGAATGCCAATGTATTGACCATCCAATTGGGTAAAGTTTTTTTAGCGCTTCGCCCTTTTAGGTTCATATACCAGCCCAATTTTTTGATGATGGGCAATTTGTGTGTTTCAACGAATTCAATCAAAGTGCCATCGGGATCTTCGATATAGGAGAAATGACCGGCAGCCACACCCATATCAAAGCTATCGGCACTATCAACAGTAAAAGCAAAGCCTTTTTCGGCGCACTCTTTGCGCAACTCATCCATACCAATAATGTCAAAACAAAGGTGAATAAAACCTAATTCGCCCCATATTCTGTTGTTGAAAATTTTTGTTGCTTTCCTATCAAACACCTGCACCAGCTCAATTTGCGTGGGACCGAGCAATTTACTAAAAGCTCCCGTTCGTAGTTCTGCGTGTTTTAAAAGTACACGCCTACACTTTTGTTCGCCTCCGGGTAGCGCCGCAAAATCATTAAAAACACCTTCTTTATCGTAAACAACTTTATCATATTCAAGAATATCCGAATAAACCTTCAAAGCTTTTTCAATATCTGAAACACCAATGGTAGCGCCATAAATGCCGCCAGTTAATGATTTTTGATCTTTATAATTAATGCTTTCCTGCACCACCTGAAAAATATTTCCATAAGGATCTTTGATAAAATAATGCGCGTTTCCGGCTGGGTCGTGGCACAACTCGCTGAGAACGTTCAAACCTCTTTTTTTGTGTTCGTCGTATGCTTTTTGAATGTCGCGCGATTTAATTTTAGCAATAAAAATACCGTAATCACCTAATAAAACTTCAAAATTTGGTTCTTGAGGCACAAAGCCCGTATGTTGCCAAATCTCAAAACCT
>CAZOEV010000547.1:0-2636 GCA_964578915.1 uncultured Lentimicrobiaceae bacterium | reverse complement strand
CGACGGAATTCGCACACTTACTTCAGTAAGCCGTGATGGAAGAAGTACCATTACGGTGGAATTTGACCTTTCGGTGGACCTTGAAGCCGCCGCCAATGATGTGCGCGACAGGGTGTCGCGCGCCATCAGCAATTTGCCGCCCGATGCTGATCCCCCGATCGTTTCAAAAGCCGATGCCGATGCTTCGCCTATCATCTTTTTGAACATCAAAAGTGAACAACGATCGCTGCTCGAACTCACGGAAATTGCCGAACGCACATTTAAAGAAACCTTGCAAACCATTCCTGGCGTTAGTTCCATATCCATCTGGGGTTCAAAAGAATATAGCATGCGACTTTGGATGGATCCAATTCGCTTAGCAGCTTTGGATCTGAGTCCATTAGACAT
Organism: uncultured Lentimicrobiaceae bacterium; assembly: GCA_964578915.1. GTDB lineage: Bacteria > Bacteroidota > Bacteroidia > Bacteroidales > F082 > UBA5536. Next base: position 2,249 of record CAZOEV010000547.1, on the reverse strand, counting down.
TCGTGATGCACTGCTACGTGAAAACCTAGAACTACCTTCCGGACGTATCGAAGGAAACACAATTGAACTTACAGTGCGCACACTTTCTCGCCTGGAAACGCCTAACGATTTCAACAACCTTATTATAAAAGAAGGCGAACAAGGCTTGGTGAGGTTTAAAGATATCGGCTTTGCCGAACTGGCACCTTTGAACGAACGCACAATTCTCCGGCGCGATGGTGTGCCAATGGTTGGAAATGTGATTATCCCACAGCCGGGTTCTAATCATATTGAAATTGTAGATGAATTTTACCGCAGACTTGAAAAAATACAGAAAGATTTGCCCGAAGATATTGAGCTGGGAATAGGTTTCGATAATACCGACTTTATTCGTGACTCTATCAATGAAGTAGAACAAACCATTTATATGGCTTTTGTACTGGTAGTATTGGTTATCTTTTTCTTTTTGCGCGACTGGCGCACCACAATTATTCCCGTTATCGTAATTCCGATTTCGTTGGTTGGCGCTTTCTTTATCATGTATATCTCCAACTTCTCCATCAATGTGCTTACCATGCTCGGTTTGGTTTTGGCTATTGGTTTGGTTGTGGATGACGCCATTGTGGTAATTGAAAATATTTACAGTAAAATTGAGAAGGGCGTTGAACCATTACAAGCTGGAATGGAAGGCTCGGCAGAGATTTTCTTTGCCATTATCGCTACCACCGTTGCGCTTGCTACAGTTTTTCTGCCAGTAATTTTTTTAGAAGGAATTACCGGACGGCTTTTTCGTGAATTTGGTGTTGTGTTGGCAGGATCGGTAGTTATCAGCTCTTTTGTAGCGCTCACGTTAACGCCGATGCTTTCAACACGCATTTTGAAAAAACGCGAGAAGAAAAACTGGCTCTACGAAGCAACTGAACCCTTCTTCAAATCATTAACCTCTTGGTATGCCAATCTGCTTTCGGCATTTTTGCGCCTTAAATGGTTGGCTTTTGTAGTGATCGGCATTTCTGGTATTATTATCTATTTAATTGGCAGCGGCCTGCCTTCTGAGCTTGCGCCTCTGGAGGATCGCTCCGGAATGCGTATAATGGTAACGGCTCCCGAAGGAAGCACCTTTGAATATATGGAAGATTATGTAAAAGATATGATCGACCTGATTCAGGAAGAAGTGCCCGAAACTTATGCATTGATTACAGTTACCTCGCCAGGATTTGGCGCCAGCAGCTCTGTAAATTCTGCTTTTGCCCGCGTGAGACTAGATGATCCAGATAAGCGCGATCGCTCGCAGCAAGAAATTGCCAATGTCATCAATCAAAAGATGGGAAACCTTTCGGCTGCCCGAAGCTTTGTTATTCAGGATCAGTCGATAGGAACTCAAAGAGGTGGTTTGCCGGTACAATATGTTATCCAAACCTCAACCATCGATAAATTAAGGGAAGTGCTTCCCGAATTTATGAAACAGGTAAATGAAAGCGATGTTTTTCAGTTTGCCGACTTAAACCTGAAGTTTAATAAGCCAGAGCTGCAAATTTCAATTAACCGCGACAAAGCCCGTATGTTAGGGGTTTCGGCACGCGACATCGCCCAAACCATGCAGCTTTCGTTGAGCGGAAATCGCTTTGGTTATTTTATTATGAACGGCAAACAGTATGAAGTGGTTGGGCAGCTCGAACGCAGCTACCGCAACCAGCCGCTGGATTTAAAAACGCTTTATGTGAAAAATAACGTGGGCGAAATGATCCAACTTTCAAACCTGGTAGAAATAAATGAGGAAACAAATCCTCCACAACTTTTTCGGTACAACCGTTATGTTTCGGCTACTGTTTCTGCCAATCCTAATGAGGGTTTAACAATTGGCGATGGTATTAAGGAAATGGATCGTATTTCTAAAGTTGTGCTCGACGACACTTTTAGCACCTCATTAGCAGGAGCTTCCAAAGATTTTGAGGAGAGCAGCTCCAGTTTGGTATTTGCATTTTTGCTGGCTTTGGTGTTGATATATCTGGTGCTTTCGGCTCAGTTTGAAAGTTTTAGAGACCCGCTGATTATTCTGTTTACCGTTCCTTTGGCTTTGGCCGGAGCCGTTTTAACACTGTGGTTCTTTGACAAAACGCTCAATATTTTTAGTCAAATCGGAATTATTATGCTCATCGGATTGGTTTCAAAAAACGGCATTTTGATTGTGGAATTTGCTAACCAGCGCAAAGCACTTGGATTGGACAGGCTTGAAGCCATACATTCGGCTTCTGTTGCGCGTTTCAGGC
>CAZOEV010000546.1:0-2641 GCA_964578915.1 uncultured Lentimicrobiaceae bacterium | reverse complement strand
GTCGTTAAAAACGAAAACGCGGCTTTTCTTCAACTGGTTGATGATGGAAAGACTTGTGCCTTTTTTTGCAAAAATCTTTTGAAAGGCCAAATCGAGGTCGGTAGCTGTATAACTTTGCTTTTCTGGTGGCAGTACATCAAACCTATCCAGATCAGAAAGTGAGCGTACAATCCGTTCACTTAAATGGGTTTTCCCTGACAAGGAATCGCCCACAACCATAAGCGCACCAGATGTTCCCGATTTTATCTGTTCGATAGCACGGAAAGCTCTTTCCAGCTCTGGATTTTGAGCCGTATTGGTGCCAGAAAGATAACTTCCTGTAAATAGCTTTTTGTAATAGAATGGAACTGTTTTAGCTACAACAAGATCCACTTTCAGCCCATTGATAAAAGCAGTTGTCTGCTCAATCCTGTTAAAATAGGATCGGTGCAATTCATTAAATTTTAAAGTAGCAACTTCCTGTTTGCTTTTAAGAATGAAGTGAACGAGTTTATCTCTTTTGGTCTTAAAAAGTTCAAATTGTTTGATATACCAATCTCTAAATCTCGATTTGATAACGACCTTTTGACCGGCATCGGTTCCAGAATCAAACGAATCAATGATTGTTCGGATATCGAGTTTATTTTGTGTTTGCTGCAAGTTTACGCTCAAATCAATTGATAAGCTTTCGGCCAATTTGTTAAGTGCATCAATTAGTTTGGCAATATCCTCCTGCTCATCTCTTATAAGTGTTTTGTTATCAATGCTCTCTGGATCTTTCAGTAACTCGTCAATCAGCTGTGTGAGATGGTTAGCAGCGTTGTAGAGCGCCTCTGAGTTTTGACTATAGCCCGTTTCCAGTTTTTCCAGCACATCCTGCAATGGCGCCAAATAATCAGATTGAATAACATTATTTTGAATTTGTTGGATGTTTACACCAACTGTTTCAATTTCATCTCCCTGATACACCAACAAATCATTGAAAGAGTCTGAGCTCATCAACTCCACAGATTTAGTTGCGCTTTGCGAAATGGCCAGAATCCTTTTTTCTTCCTCATCAAACAGATTGAAAAAATTAACATGTGAAACGCCTTCAGCCAGCTCATTGATTGCGTTGATGGTAGCAACCTCTGGTTTATTGCCTTTCTTGCCTATAATATCCAGCGTTTTCAAGAGCAGCTCCAGTTTGCTGCGCTGTGGCTGGATAAAGCTTTCCTTGAGCTGCAAATTAATAGATTCGTTGATTACCGAAAGCCCCAGACACGCATATAGCAATTCCATACCGGTTTCTGTCTGCTTGTGGGATAATTGCTGGTTTCGCAACCAGTTATTAGCGAAATCGGCAATATTTCTATGCGTTCCAGCAATTGACTTTGTAGGCAGTTCTTTGTAGGATTTTCTCAGTTGACTGAAAAATTCAGGCTTAGCATATTCATTGATAATGTCAACGCAAATGCCTCTTTCAGTGAGTTGAAGACCCATCAACATATTGGACTTCAATTGAAGCAAATGCGCTTTTTGATCGGCAAGTAGCTGCTTGAAATTTTTCTTAAAATCCTTCAAAGACTCGCCATTTCCAGCACCAAGATTATCGATAAACAGATAGGATTGTTTGCTGAAGCCCTCTGTCAATGTGTTTAATAAAATGAAGTTTTTGACACTATAATCATACAATGCACTTTGAATGGCCGGGGCGATATTTACGGCAAAATTATATTTCAAAAGCCGCTTCCACTTCAAGCGTTTCGAATTGCTCAACTTTAAAGTTTTCGGCGCGATTTTTAAATAATTTTCGTGCAAACTCAATAGGTCAGCAATTCCTTTTGCAAGCACCTCCGAAAGTGCTTCGAGTTTGTTTTCTCTCAGCTTAACAGATAATTCTGCATGGATTAAAACGTAGGATTGCAATAGCTGAACAGCCTCCTTTCTGCCTTTGGCGGCAGATAATTTGCTTGTAAGGCTATCAAATTCGCTACCCAGATCGTCTAAAAACTGCGCATAATAGGCCGCAATATTGACCAATGCCGGTTGCTGAAGCGCCGTCAATGAATCATGCAAAACACCATCAAGCTCGTGTACTTTTTCGCGGAGAATTTGCTCTTCTATTTCAGGAAGCGCTTGCAATTCCAGTACTTTATCCTCTGTTGTAACCGTTTCTTCTGGCAGATCAAGGGCGAGTTCGTTGAAGTTGTTCGAGGCTTTCACCATCAGTGTTGAACCGATCGTTTCAAACAGATGATTGGTACTCATTATAAACTGCGCCTGCTTTTCTGTTTCAAAATTTGGAATACCTATCAGGGTCAAGTCCGTTTTTGCTGATTGCAGCGCAATGATGTCGTAAAAAGCCTTCTGCTCAACCTCGTTATTGATGATTTTGATCTCCACATTTACCCTAAGGTCATTCACCAGCTTGGTGATTTTCGACCTAATAATCTGCGCATCAATATTGTTGTTGTTCACAAAAAGCACCCTGATGCTTGCATCGTTCCATTGGGCCGACTGCATAATGAAACGGGCGATATTCAGCATCATTTCCACGTTTTTGCTGTCAGTTTCGCGCCACCATAAATCAACTGTCTTGTAGTCCCCAAACTTCTTTTTTCGGTCGAAATCTAAGTAAAGTAGGTTGGAATTCAGAACAAATAGGATATGTGATGAAAAA
>CAZOEV010000545.1:0-2647 GCA_964578915.1 uncultured Lentimicrobiaceae bacterium | reverse complement strand
CTTGTATTTTAATGTGTTATAAGAGATTATTAAAACTTAACGCACCAGTGGTGTTTTGGCAATACGAATATATTACAATTTTCATAGGCGGCTTAGTATAAATAGCGCCCAAGCGCTATTTAGCGACGTGGCGGCCTCGTCTTGTCCCACGAAATCGCTTATCACGCTCCTCAATACCAAATATTTTACCCATCTTTGCACACCACTAATCAGTAATATGTCTGCACCCCTCAACATACTCAGCTTCGATATCGAAGAATGGTTCATGAGTTATGACTCCTCTCAAATACCTGTCGAACACTGGAAAAATCTCAGTCCTCGCATTGAACAAAACATACACGATATCCTTCAGTTTCTCAGCCAAAACCAGCTCAAAGCCACCTTCTATATCATGGGCTGGGTAGCCGAAAATCATCCGGCTATCGTAAAAGACATTGCCAAGGGGCAACATGAGATTGGATACCATTCCTATTACCATGAACTCCCTTTGAACCAAGGCCCAGAGTCTTTTGAAAATGATCTCACTAAAGGCCTCGATCTGCTGGAAAATATTTCCGGTCGGAAAATTATACAGTATAGAGCTCCTCGATTCTCTTTAAGCTGTGCGAGCTCCTGGGCAATTCCTATTCTAAAGCAACACGGTATTCAGCTCAGCAGCTCTGTGATGTCTGGCTACCAATGCAACAATAAAATCATTCCTGATCAGCCTTTTATTTTTCAGCATGATGGAATCAGTCTGCCCGAGATGCCCCTCAACCGACAAGAAACATGGGGATATAAATGGGTTTATACAGGAAGTGGCTATTTCAGAATAATGCCCTATTGGCTGATACAAAAACTATATGCGAATAGTAATTACAATATGGCGTATTTTCATCCACGTGACTTTGATACACAGGTACCCAAAACAAAACTCCTGCCTTTTTACCGGAATATCATGAGCAACTTGGGTAATACATCCACAATACCAAAACTTCAAAAACTTATTCAGCATAGAAACTTTCAGCCTGTGTATAAAGCTTGGCAACAATACCAGCAAAGCAATACAGATATTTTTACTATTGAGATTTAAATACTAAACAATCGAATCAATGCGCAACTGCGAAAGCACAAGAGCTCAATCAAACCTTTATTATTTATACTGAAAAAACACGTTTTGCTTTCGACCGAATAACCTACCGCTTCACCCTAAACCGTTCTACCCAAACTACCCACAAAGCAAATATCACCACATAAAATCCAGGACGCAGCAACCAGTCATGGATAAAAGTCCAATAATCAGGCCGCCATAGCACCACCACCGAAAGAATCACAATGCGTAAAATATTTACCCCATGCATTATCACAATGCTCATGGGAATAAACCAAAGTTTATGTTTCCATGGGCCGGGAAATAAGACAAAAAGCACAATAATCTGGTAAAACTGTTTCAATCCCGAGCAGCTCTCAACCACCTGTACATAGCCACCATTCGAGAACCACATAAAATTGGGATACTCAGTAGTTACATGCAAACCAAGTAGATGTCTGTTGATCCACAAACTACTATGAAACACTTGCTCCGCCAGCCAGTCAGCGGTGATATTAATAACCGTAAACGACTTGATAATTCGGGCGAAGTCCCACCACAACACATGAAACCCATAAGTTATAATAGCAAACAAAGCTATATCAATAACAAAGCCCATCGGCCCCGCATAAAATTTTTTAAGAGAAAGGTAGGCTGCTCTGAGCATTGGTATATTGTTTCCGCAAAAATACATTAAATCCATTAACCGGCAAACCACAATTATTAGTGCCTCGTCCTCGAAGCATTCGCTCTCCTGAGTAGCGACAGCTCCAGTGGCCGTATATTCCCGTTCCGCGGAGTCCTGTCGAAATACTGGACTCCGTGAAACCATCCAGTACCTTCCGCTACTTACGCAACCGTCTGTTAGAACTCTCCCACGTTTATCGCAGAGTTTATGAGTTTTTGCCGTACCGATCAACCCGTAAACTCATGAACCCATAAACATATTTCACGCCGACTCATTTCACGATTGAAAAAATCACGTAGTTTTGCATAAAATTATATCTTATGAAAAGCCTTTTCTCTGTCCTGAGTATCTTGTTGATTGGATTAACTTTAGCGTTTTCTTCCTGCTCTTCTACGCCCGAAAGCAAATTGCTCGGCACATGGAAAGTAACGGATGTAGAGGTGAATTTTGATGAGCAGCAGGCTAATTCTCAAACCATTTCGCAAGTTGAAAACCGAGAAAAGCAAACCATCCTGAAATTTACCAGCGACAGCACCCTCAATATTATCGACAACAACAATACCCACCGCAGCTCATGGACGCTGGGCGACAACGGAATTATTAGTTATCAGTTTGATAAAGACCAAACTGTTTTTGAACTTGGAAAGCTTGAAGAGGACAAAATTATTGCTACTTCATCTACCCCTTTAGGCGATATAGTTACTGTTTTTGAAAAGTCGAAATAGCGGTTATTCCGTTTCCTTAGTGGGTAGCTCCAGCGTATAAAGGATTGCCTCTAGCTGGCGCAGATAATCCCGTTTGGGTTTGCTGGGTGCATATACATAGCCCTCGAGTGTAATCAGGCGTCCATGTTGTTCATCTACAACGGTATAAGATAAAAATGGGCCTGC
>CAZOEV010000544.1:0-2648 GCA_964578915.1 uncultured Lentimicrobiaceae bacterium | reverse complement strand
AAACCTGCCTACAACACAGTTTCTACGGTTGTGCGCATCCTCGAACGAAAGGGTTTTGTAGGTTACACAGCTTTTGGCAAAAGCCACCAATATTATCCACTGATAAGCAAAAAAGAATATTCCAAGCAGTTGTTTAAAAACCTGGCTGGTAATTATTTCAGCAATTCCGTGAAGCAAATGTTTTCGTTTTTTTCCAAAGAAAAGCAATTGAGCTTGCAGGAATTGAAAGAGTTGCGTGGCATAATTGATCAGGAGATAGAAAATAAATCAGAAAAATCTTAAAATGATGGAAGCCCTATTGAACTGGAACATTCGTGCGGCGCTCTATTTGCTGCTTTTTGCCCTATCTTATCTGCTATTTCTGCGTCGCAATGCCAGCGCAAGTTTCAATAGGTTTTATTTGCTTTCGAGCAGTGTTTTGGCGCTTTTGTTGCCTTTGCTTTCGCTGAATATTTTTCAGGTACGCAATGATGTGGTTTATGGTGCCTTTCAGTTGCCCGAAATTCTGGTAAACAATCTAGGCGTTGCGGATATTGTTGTTGCCGAAAACGCTGTTTATTCCTTTAGTATTTTCAGCGTTTTTGCCTTAGTTAGTGCGTTTTTTCTTTTGCTTTACGTTTTGCGGCTGCTGTATATTTCAGTTCTAATTTATAGCCATAAAAAGGAAAATCTGACTGGAATGACGCTTGTAAAGGTTCAAAATGACAAAGTGCCTTTTTCGTTTTTTCATTGGCTTTTTGTTTCTGAAGCCCTAAAATCTGATTACCGTTTTGAGTCAGTTTTGGCACATGAAAAAGCCCATGCTAAGCGACTTCATTCACTTGATGTATTGTTTATGGAGCTTTTACAGCTTGTGTTTTGGTTTCATCCTGCTTGGTATTTTATGCGTGCCGAGCTCAAAGCAATGCACGAATACGAAGCCGATGCGCTGGCCATTGGACAGGTGAATAAAAATGCGTATCAAAAATCTTTGCTGGAGCTAACCACCTTTGGTGGAATGCTTTGGCTTACCAATCCGTTTAATGTTTCACTTATCAAAAAACGTTTACTTATGATGAATCGAAAAAATGGGAATCAGCCTGCCCAAAAATGGCTGAAATTGCTACTGGTGCTGCCGTTTCTGGCTGCAGCCATATTTATACAATCCTGCAATTTTGGTACTGACAAAACCGAAGAAATAACGGTGAAAGATGTCGAAGTAGCCAAAGAAAGCATCCCCGAGCCTGAAGAACCAAAAGCTCCAGAAGCAGAAATTTTCACCGTGGTAGAAGAGATGCCTGAATTTCCGGGAGGCCCATCAGAAATGATGAAATTTTTAGCCAATAATTTAACTTATCCTGAGCAGGCGCGTCGGCAAAAAATTGAAGGCCGTGTGTTTGTGAATTTTGTTGTTGAAAAAGATGGTGCCGTTTCTAATGTAACAATCCTTCGTGGCATTGGCGCAGGCTGTGATGAAGAAGCCATCCGCGTGGTAGAACTGATGCCTAAGTGGACTCCTGGATATCAGAGAGGTCAGGCAGTTCGCGTTTCCTTTAACCTTCCGATAAAATTTGCATTGGAATAATTTTTTTATCTCTTATAACTAAGAAATTAGTTATAAATCAAAAGCCATTTCTTTTTTGAAGTGGCTTTTTGTTTACGATATAGGTACAGAAACAAAACCTCTCTTAATTAAAGCTTTGAAAAGAAAAGGCTAAAGACAAGGCTTTCATCCCGAAGCTTCGGGATTGAAACCAAGGAACTGACGAACGAAGCAAGGACAGAGGCAAAGCTTGCTTTGAGTATGCCTTGCAAGGAGGAAGAAGACAAAGTCAGTTTACAGTAGTAAATGCGATGTGCTGAACAAAGTTGAAGTAACTGTTTCAAAAACAAGAATATCGTGCTACATTGAGCCTGTCGAAACGCAGTATTTGGCCTTTTCTTACAAAGACTTTGTAAAAGTGAAACAGGCGCTTACGGGAGTAAGACGCCTGTTTCAATAAGAGAAAATTGAAATGTATAACCAAAACCGTCTATTAAACACGCTGGCTTTTAAAAAGTTCAAAGTGTGTGTAAATAATTTAAATTGCAACTAGGTGATTACTTTTTCAGCAGGTCGCGAATTTCTGTCAATAGCTTTTCGTCGTTTGATAATGGTAGCGGTGAGGCTGATACTCCAATGTAGCCTCATTTTTCGCTTTTACATCAGGCTGATAATTATAAATACGATGGCCGCGAAAGGTATAAAGTTCATAGCAGTATTTAATTAAATTGTAAATCTTTGGAGAATATCTGAAAAATGAAACAGGCGCTTACGGGGAGTAAGTCGCCTGTTTTAATAAGAGAAAATTGAAATGTATAACCAAAACCGTCAATTAAACACGGCTTAATAAGTTTTGTTCACACTGGCTTTTAAAAAATCTGCATTTTCGTTTATAATGGAAGATTAATGTTTTAGCGAAACCTCCATCACAATAGGATTGTGATCACTGGCCGCAAAATTCAAGTCAATAGCTTCTATATTTTTCAGCTGTACATTTGGCGAGATGATAAAATAATCCAGCGTGGTACTTCCTGTAATTCCTTTGCTGTATGCTTCATTCAAAAGTCGGTTTGAAGGGATGGTGGTATCAAAACAAAATTTCCAGCCGGCTGGAAAAAAATCTTTT
>CAZOEV010000543.1:0-2649 GCA_964578915.1 uncultured Lentimicrobiaceae bacterium | reverse complement strand
TGTTCATTTTTTAAATGTTGAACACCTTTTATAGTTTAGCATTTATTAGACTAAGCACTTCAATTATATTTGCACGGAAGAAAATTCGAGGATTTGACTGTTCGTCTCTTCACTAAAGTGCAAATTGCAAAACGATAAATTTTGCACACACAATCAACAATCATCCAAATATCTATTCTAACCAATTAATTTCAGATAATGACAACGCTTACAAAAGTACTTACTTTAGTTTTATTCTCCCTCTTTTTCTCTTTTTACGCCCATGGGCAGAAAGAGGGTTCAGCAAAAACTCTAATTAACAATGTACAAATATTCGATGGCCATGAGCTTATTACTTCAAATGGCGCAGTGCGCATTGAAGGCAATAAAATTATAGAAGTTTCAACACAACCAGTTGAGTCAAGAGCAGGAGAAACTGTTATTGATGGCGAGGGGAAGTTTCTTATGCCTGGACTAATAGATGCTCATGTGCATTTGGCTTGGAATTTAGGGCCAGCTCAATCCTTTTTTGCACCTTCTGATTATATTGCAGCCCTTACGCTGGTTGAGGCAAAAGCAACCCTGATGCGCGGATACACAAGCATTCGAGATGTTGCTGGTCAGTCTCAAGGTGTTAAAATGGCTATTGACGAAGGCAGGTTCGACGGGCCGAGAATTTGGTATGCCGGTGCTGCAATTGGTATGACTGCTGGCCATGCTGATATGAGAAACACCTACGCTCGGCCACGCCAAATGGGAGGCGAATCATGGAGCGATGTAGAGCGTACTGGTATCAGTGTGTTCGCTGATGGCGTTCCCGAAGTGCTTATTGCTGCCCGCATGCAAATGCGACAGGGAGCGCATCTGCTCAAAATGTTCACCAGTGGTGCGGTAAGTGGCGTTTATGACCCACTTGATATCGCCGAATATTCATTTGATGAAATAAAAGCGGCAGCCGATGAAGCCAAGCGCTGGAATACCTACCTCGCGGTGCATACATACAATGATAAAGGTACGCAATTGGCCTTGGAAGCCGGGGCGATGTCAATTGAACATGCTGCACTAATTTCAGAAGAAACCGTCAAGATGATGGCGGAAAAAGGTGCCTTTTTGAGTGCACAAACTGGAATTTATATGGCCGATGCACCTGCGGATTGGAGTGCAGACCAAAAAGCCAAGCAACAACAAGCCAGAGAAGGACTGGACAACCTTTTCGAGTTAGCGAAGAAATACAAGCTCAAAATCGCACTGGGAACTGACTTGGTTGGGGATATGGAAATTAAAAAGCAACAGGCCTTTGAGTTAACCAATCGCCTGAGGTGGTTTAGCCCAGCTGAAATATTGACACAGGCTACTATCAACAATGCTGAATTGCTTTCATGGAGCGGTCCACGAAATCCCTATCCCGGCAAATTGGGGACTATCGAAGAAGATGCCTTCGCCGACCTGCTTCTGGTTAACGGTAATCCGCTAGAGGATTTAAAACTATTCAATGAGCCTGAGAAAAACCTACTTGTAATCATGAAAGATGGCAAGATTTATAAAAACATTCTTGACTAAATACTAATATTAAAAACAAAACTAAATGAAAAAATCAATTACTAAACATCACAATGGTGGCCAGCGCAAACTACTTACTACCATCCTTTCTTTCGTATTATTAGTGGCTATATCTACTTCTGCATTTCCTTGTTCACGTGTTTTATGGAGCACGAATGGAAAAGCTGTTGTGGTTGGCAGAAATATGGACTGGTTCAGCGCGGGAGCTGCCGTCGATTTGTATGCGATGCCCCGTGGCATTGAGCGCGATGGCCAGACAGGCGAAAACACACTCAAATGGAAGGCGAAATATGGCACTGTGATGGCCGAGGGTGCAGACGGCATCAATGAAAAAGGACTGACTGGCTCAATGCTTTGGCTGGCTGAATCAGATTTTGGAACATTAGACCCCAATTTGCCGAGCATCAGTGTAGGACAGTGGGTTCAGTTTTATCTCGACAACTTTGCCACTGTGAGCGAAGCTGTGGCTTACACCAGAGAATCTCCCATGCAAATTGTTGGGGGATCTTTTGACGGAAGAAAAATCGGTGTACATCTTGCCTTGGCTGATGCATCCGGAAATTCAGCTGTAATTGAATATATCGACGGCAAAGCTCAGATATATGAAGGCAAAGAATATACTGTGATGACAAACTCACCAACATATGCCGAGCAGCTAGAAAACCTAAAACAATACTCAGGTTTTGGTGGAGATCTCCCACTTCCTGGAACCACAGAAGCCGCTGATCGCTTTGTTCGTGCAGCTTATTATCTCCAAAATTTGCCCGAGCCAGAAAACAACCGCGAGACTATTGCTAGTATATTAAGTGTAACGCGGAATGTTTCACAGCCTTTTGGTGTGGCAGATCCTGCACGTCCCAATATATCAGCAACACGTTGGCGCACGGTTAGCGATTTAACCAATTTAGTCTATTATTTTGAGTCCACTACCAGTCCTAATCTTGTTTGGATAAAACTTAACGATGTTGATTTTTCAGAAGGTTCAGGAATACGTAAAGTCGCTCTTAAGGAAAACCCAGATCGTATCGGCAACGCAACCGCACAATTGGAGGCTTCCGAACCTTATGCTGACCAAGTGGTTAGCGATAATTGATGCGCGATAAGGCGAAG
>CAZOEV010000542.1:0-2650 GCA_964578915.1 uncultured Lentimicrobiaceae bacterium | reverse complement strand
TATATTATAAACTGCTGCTAGCGAATTATAGAAAAAGTTATGCGCTGAGTTTATTTTCGCATATCCTATTCAAAAATGCTTCGTTAGCTAAACAAACATTACTTCTTGGTTGTTATTTAATTCGTTGTTGGCTCTAACGAATTTTTTTAAGATTTGCTGTTTTTCACTTCAAAGATTAAGAATTTGCTATCGGAGGGTTTCTTGATTTTATAGATAATAAAATAGGTCGTCTAACTAATTAATTGATTTAAAGCAACTAAGCTGTTTATAAAAATATCTAACACCTGAAATTATGCGGTTCATCATCTATTTCGCTTTCATTTTTCTGGTAAATTTTTCGCTTTTTGGTCAAACCGATATTAAAGTTGAAAAAGAGGAATCTATTAGTCAGCAGGAGTTTCCGCTTGAGGCATTTCGTAAAATAGAACCCATGGTTTCACAATCGAAAAAGCTGCGCTATTACCGTGAAATCAGCGAAGAAGGCATAAACTATGAGGTGAAATTGAAATTTGAAGGCACCTATTATAGTATCGAGTTTGACAGCTTAAATAAGCTAAAAGACATAGAGCAACTACAAAAATGGGATGATTACGATGGCAAATCAAGGAGTAGGATGGAGGTTCAGCTCGATTCCTTGTTCAGTGATTATAAGGTGATGCGTTTTCAGTTACAGGTAATTCCAAATGAAAAACTAAATGTAATTGAAAGCCTGCCTTTGCAGGAAGAAATGATTTGGGGACGAAACTATGAAGTGGAGATTGAAGCCATTTTAAAAGATGAACAAAGCCCCCGCTACTATGAACTGCTTTTTGATGCCCATGGGAAATTATTGCAGCAACGCCTAAATGCTAAAACTTCTAACGACAACTTAATCTACTAGTATGAAGCGAATTACTGTTTTTATCTCCCTACTATTTGTCTTGATTATTTTGACGCCAAAAGTCTGGTCGCAGTCAGTTCCATTTTTTGCCGAGCCGGCACTTTCGCTCAGCAAATCGCTCAAGGGTCGCTGGTCGGCCAACTCCAAACTGGTTTTCAGGCAACAGCTGACAAGTCTGGAAAACCGTCAGCTCGATTGGGTTTCGCAAAGTGATGTAATTGAGGTACAGCTTTTTGTCAACTACCGCCTTCTTGGAAGCAAGCGACTTACAATAGGTTATTTGTACGGTTTGGATGAGCCTTTTTTAAGCAGTGCCCAAACCGAACACCGACTGATGCAGCAGTTTAGTTTTGAAAGTGGAAACCGTTTTAAGTGGGTTAACAGGATTAGGTTGGAGCAACGCATTGGCGAAAACCAGTTTAGAAACCGACTGCGATATCGTTTTACATTTGATGAACCGCTTTCTGGCGATAAAATTGATGCAAAAGAATGGTATTTTGTGGCCGGCGATGAGTGGCTTTATACTTTTACGGGCGTTCCCGGCGAGGATCATTTGGAAAATAGGTTGCATGCAGGCTTGGGTTATATGTTCGCAAACGGACAGAAGTTGCAAATTGAGATGCAGTATCGTTTGATGCGCATTGCTGGCGCTCGTCAATCCTCGGCTTGGCACTTATTGCTTACCTACAACCTGAAGCTCTAAAATATTACGCCTTTTGTGGTTTTATTGCGGGAGCATTTCCTCGTCTTATTACTGGCGCAAAAACAAGGGATTAGCCAGCTACAGAGGCTTTGATTTAAAACGTTTGCGTTAAACTTATTTAGACTGATTCTAATATACTACTATTCCACTTAATAAGCTTGGTTTTGTTTGGTTAAATGAACCTAAAATCTGTAATTTTGCCTTGTTAACAGATTAACATTGTTATTTAGTAACAGGCATATTTTATATAAATCATTTAAAAAGCCAAAACGATGAATTTAGAAAAAATCATGAACGACCTGGAAAAGAAACATCCAGGTGAATTGGAGTATTTACAAGCTGTACGCGAAGTATTGGAATCATTGGAAGAGGTTGTGGAACAAAACCCACAGTTTGTAGCCGGTGGTATTATTGAGCGCTTAATTGAGCCAGATCGCGTTTTAGCTTTCAAAGTGCCATGGGTTGACGATCATGGTCAGGTGCACGTAAACCTAGGCTATCGTGTTCAGTTCAACGGCGCTATCGGACCATACAAAGGCGGTTTGCGTTTTCACCCTAGTGTAAACCTCAGCATCTTGAAGTTCCTTGGGTTTGAACAGATATTCAAAAATAGCCTTACAACATTGCCAATGGGCGGTGGTAAAGGTGGTTCTGATTTTGACGCAAAAGGAAAATCTGATGGTGAAATCATGCGTTTTTGCCAATCCTTTATGCTTGAGTTGTGGCACATGATTGGCCCCGAAACTGATGTGCCAGCTGGTGATATCGGTGTAGGTGGCAAAGAAATTGGATTCCTTTTTGGAATGTACAAAAAATTGACTCGTCAGCATGTTGGCGTACTTACAGGCAAAGGCCTCAACTGGGGAGGTAGCTTGGTTCGTCCAGAAGCCACAGGATATGGTGCTGTTTATTTTGCCAATGAAATGCTGCGTACAAAAGGAACTGACTTTAGCGGCAAAACAGTTGCTGTTTCTGGTTTTGGTAATGTAGCCTGGGGTGCTATTATTAAAGTTACTGAACTAGGCGGTAAAGTTGTTACTATTTCAGGTCCTGATGGATATATCTAC
>CAZOEV010000541.1:0-2654 GCA_964578915.1 uncultured Lentimicrobiaceae bacterium | reverse complement strand
AAGGCAATTCAATATTTACGCCAACGCTCTTGCCTCCAGCAAAATGCGCGCCTTTGTTGCCGGCTTCCATTATGCCGGGGCCGCCCCCGGTGATGATGCCAAAACCTTTTTTGGTGAGCAGATAAGCAATTTCTTCAGCCAGGCGGTAATATTTGTTGTCGGGCTTGCTGCGTGCCGACCCAAAAATTGCCACACAAGGCCCGATGCGTGCCAGCTTCTCAAAGCCTTCCACAAATTCTGCCATAATTTTAAACACCGACCAAGAATCGTGTGTTTTTATTTCATTCCAGTTCTTCGATTTTAAAGCTTTCTTGATTTTATTTTCGTCCTGTTGGTTCATTACAACATACTTTCTTTATCACTAAAATAACGCATAAACTGAACGCGCTCAAAAATATCAGGTCTTAGATGTGTTTTTTGACTCAATAAACCTCTGAAATCACTAATCTTTTTGAAATTATGGCTTTCCATCCAGCTTTGCAGTTCGTGCTGCATTACTTCAATATATGGAATGCCGTGGCGATATAAAGCACTGGCTACCTGAACGGTTTGTGCGCCGGCCAATAAAAGTTTAATGGCCGCATTGCCGTCGCTAACACCCGTTGAGCCCGAAATATCACAATCCACACGTCCATGCATCATGCTAATCCAACGTAGCGGCATGGCCAGTTCGCCGGCTTGACTAAGCACATGCGATGGAATAACTTCCAGCTTATCCAGATCGAAATCAGGGCTAAAAAAGCGGTTGAAAAGTACCAGTCCGCCAATACCTGATTGCGATAGCTTGGTAATCATCAGCGCCAGATTGGAGAAATAATAGCTGATTTTGAGAACGATAGGTATTTTGATCTGTTTTTTTACCTGTTTAATAATGTCGAAATAGATTTTCTCATTGGCTTCGCTGCTATTTTCCATTCCCGAAGGCATAACGAAAACGTTGAGCTCCAGCGCATCAGCACCGGCTTTTTCTATTTCCGAAGTAAAAGTGATCCATTCGTAAGCTGTGCGACAATTTACAGAAGCAATCACTGGGATGCTCAATTCGCGCTTGGCTTCTTTGATCAATTGGGTATATTTTTCCAGCTTTTCCTGACGAATGCGAACATCAAGGTAGTCCAGAAATTCTTCGCGTCCGGTTTTGTCTGCCTCTTCACGGATGGTGTGGTCGTATTCGTGGGTGATTTCTTCTTCAAAAAGAGATTTCAAAACCACAGCGCCAACTCCATGGTCTTCAAGCTGTTTGAGTTTAGCAATAGAATCTGTAAAGCCGCTACTGGCAGCAATAATTGGGCTTTTTAGCGGTAAGCCGAGGTAAGTCGTTGATAAATCAATCATAGTATCTTGATTTAGAATTAAAATTTGAGCTAAAGTAGTGTTTAGGATTTAATGGTGCAAAAAAAAGATTGGGTGAAGGATTACACTGTCGTACGTTCCGTATTTTCAAACACAGGTTTTACTGCGCTTAATCATACTAAATTATTATGCGTAAATAGTATGTTTAGGATAGCATAGGCTTGTGTTCATAAGTCGTTAAAATAAAAAGCATATTACTTTTTAATTATTTTTTCCGAAGTCAATACGTTTCCGGTTTTATCAAAAATACTCAGGATATAAACCCCATTCAATAGATGTTCAATATTTATCCGTTCAGTATTTGATTTTATTTGACCATCAAGAATTATTCTGCCATATAAATCCGTGAAATGATAAATCAATTCGCATAGTTCTTTTTTGTCGACAGCTATTGTAATGGTTTGTGTGGCAGGATTTGGGGAAATTGAAATGTTATAATCAATGTTATTAGGAGCGTTAACTTTCGTAATCGTCTCAGGGCAAGCTATTGGAATAAAATTAAGCATCCCATTATTATTCATGGTTCCTTTCCAACATTGGCCATCTGGCGATTTCATAATCACACCTTGTGAGATATCACTAATGTAAATATCACCGTCAGCAACTTGAAGTTTAGCCACAGGATTATCAGTGCCAATACCAATTAGTCCATCACTGTCTATTCTCATTCTTTCTTCGGTTGCAATATCTGTGCTCGTTTCAAATCGTATTATTCCGCCGCTTGCCCTAATAAGTAGTCCGGCGCCATTTGAGAATAAATCTCCAAAATCTGCCTGATTAGCAGTCGCTGAATAGGTTTCAGACTTATGGGAAAGGCTTGTATAAGCATCATTTTTACCGGCAAATAATCGCATATTTACTAGTGAATTATGACTCACTGAATGATTTATTAGCCTAATGAATGTTCTTTGATTGTCTGCATAATCTTGTATTCCAGCTAATTCCAGTTTGTAAGTTGGATTTGTTAAGCCAATTCCAACATAGCCAGAGTCGTAAAAGATGCTATTTCCATTTGTTTGCCATTGTGAGAAGCCGCAAAATGAAATCAGCGTAAAAACTAAAAGCAAGGTTAAATTTTTCATGGTATTTGGTTTTATAATTGTTGAGAAGTGCTTTAAATTTATTGCAATGTAACAATCTTTAGTTTCATAGAATGAAGGACTGAAAGGTTCTTTAGTGACTTATGGCTTTGTGTTTGCTGCCGAAATAATGGGATACTTTTCAGCAAGGGGATTTGGTGTTTTGTGCTCATATTACTTTTTTTGCTTTTTATTTTCCAAGCTTTTCAGTTCCTTTTCCAA
>CAZOEV010000540.1:0-2659 GCA_964578915.1 uncultured Lentimicrobiaceae bacterium | reverse complement strand
ACAAACTTGTTGCCAAGGCACTAAATTAGAATGGTGTTCCATGCCTGTTATCAAAACGCTATCGCCCTGCTGCAACAAAAACTGTTTCAAGCTGCCAGCCAATAGGTTAACGGATTCCGTTGTGCCACGCGTAAAAATGATTTCGTGCGCAGCCGAGGCGTTGATAAAGTTTGCAACACTTTGGCGAGCATTTTCGTAGGCTTCTGTAGCCTGCTGACTTAAATAATGCACACCCCGATGGATATTGGTATTTTCGTGGCTATAATAGGCAACAATTCTGTCGATTACGGCTTGCGGCTTTTGTGTGGTGGCGGCGTTATCTAAATATACCAACGGTTTGCCATACACATTTTGATGCAAAGCAGGAAACTGCTCGCGTAAAGCTAAAATATCGCTGGAAATAAATTTCGTCATCAAATTTGGCTTAAATCAATGTCAAAATGATATTCTTTATCAGGAGCTCCGCAATGTAGCACGCATTTTTCGCATACTGAAAGCTCTCCGCGGAGGCGCTTTTTCACCATATCATCAATGCGCTGACGTAGCGGTTCGATGGAAATTTCGTTGATAATATCCGCTGCAAAAGCATACATCAAAAGCAGTCTGGCATTAGCAGCACTAATTCCACGCGAGCGAATATAAAACATCGCTTCCTGGTCGAGCTGACCCACTGTGGCGCCGTGACTACACTTTACATCGTCGGCATAAATCTCCAAAAACGGCATGGTATTTATTGTGGCCGTTGGCGTTAACAAAATATTATTATTATTCTGATAAGCATTGGTTTGCTGGGCATCGCGGGCTACATAAATATATCCGTTGAAAACTCCCGTGGCTTCATCATCTAAAATACCTTTAAACAGCTCATTACTTGTGCAATTAGGCACATTATGGTCGATCCGTATTTGATTATCAATATGCTGTTGCTTGTCCATCAGGTACAAACCCAACACATCAGCATGAGCGCCTTTGCCATCGAGTTTTACGTGAATGCTATTACGAATCAGACCGCAGTTGAAGGTTAGTGTGTTGGTTTTGATGGTGCTATTGGCCATTTGCCTTACAAAAGTCGAGTTGATCAGCCCTGAATTATCATTTAAATTTTGAAGTTTATATAATTCCAAATGGGCGTTTTCATCCACAAAAAATTCGCTAACCGTATTAACTAAACTGGCGTTTTGATCCACACTATCATCACAGTGCATCAGGCTCAACTCACTATTTTTACCCAGAATAACCAAATTTCTGCTTTGCACAAAAAGCTGTTCTTTCCGGTTGATTATTTTGATGATTTGCAGTGTTTTGGCAACTTTCACACCATCTGGAACATAAATAAAGATACCGTCCTGCGTCATGGCGGTATTGATTTGCACAAAACCATTGCTTTCGCTTCCAGAAACTCTCCCATAATGCTTCTCGAAAAGTTCGGGATAAGCCTTCATAGCGGCACTAATACTGCCAACCACAACTCCATCAGGCATAGTTTTTAAGGTATCTTCCTTGTCAGTGTACCAGCCATTGAGCATCGAAACCGTTTCAGTATCAAAATTATGCACATCACATTTGAAAACATCTTCAATATTTTCCGTGTTGGCTGGTGCACTCAATTCATGCAGATAACTATCTTCGGTTAAAGCATCCACATCCGTGTGGCGCCACATTTCTGTTCCAGAATGCGGAAAACCTTCTTTTACAAAAGCTTGAAAAGCATTTTCGCGCAATTGACGAACGTAAGGCGAATCATTTTTCGTAATCAGCGCTTTATGTTGACGATACTGCTCAATCAGCATTTCATCTAGCGTTAGTGCTTGCTGAAGTGTATCTTTTTGAATACTCATATCTTTTTCTTTTTAAACCGCTGCTTGTTCTTTAAGCCACTCATATCCTTTTTCTTCCAGTTCTAAAGCCAGGTTTTTATTGCCTGATTTCACGATTTTTCCATCGTACATCACATGCACAAAATCGGGAACGATATATTCAAGTAGGCGCTGATAGTGTGTAATAACCACGAAAGCATTTTCTGATGACCTCAATTCATTGACCCCTTTGGCCACTGTGCGCAAAGCATCAATATCCAGACCTGAATCCGTTTCATCAAGGATAGCAAGTGTTGGTTCCAGAAGGGCCATTTGGAAAATTTCATTTTTCTTTTTCTCGCCACCCGAAAAACCTTCATTTACTGAACGCGCCGTGAGTTTGGAGTGAATATCAACCATTTTCTTCTTTTCTTCCATCAATTTCAAGAATTCACCTGCGGGGATATTAGGCTGACCTCTGTATTCGCGCTGCGCGTTGAGGGCAGTACGCATAAAGTTAGTCATGCTCACTCCAGGAATTTCTACCGGATACTGAAAGCTCAAAAAGATGCCCATATTGGCACGTTCGTCGGCTGCCATCTCTATAATATTCTGGTCTTTATACCAAATTTCTCCGCTGGTAATTTCGTATCCTTCGCGACCAGTAATTGCAGCTGCCAGTGTACTTTTTCCGGTTCCATTGGGCCCCATAATGGCATGAACCTCGCCCTTATTCACCTGTAGGTTAAGACCATTAAGACTTTCTTTGCCGTTGATGGCTACTGATAAATCTTTTATATTGAGTAACATTGCTTTATTTTTGGGTATTTACAAATTCAATTAGTTTAACCTACACTGCCTTC
>CAZOEV010000539.1:0-2662 GCA_964578915.1 uncultured Lentimicrobiaceae bacterium | reverse complement strand
ATCCTGTATATGATATGTTTAAGCCCGATCTTTACTTTGATGTGGAAGCCGAAAAAACCAAACTGGGATTGAATAAACATGTTTTCCTGTTTTTTGGTTTTATCAGAAAATACAAAGGCTTGCATCAGGCAATAGAAGCTTTTGCAAAGCTGGCTGCAAGGCGCGAAGATGTAAGTTTGTTGATTGTGGGTGAGTCGTTTTGGCAAACATTAGATCAAACAAAATGGTCCACAAGACTAAAAAAACAGTTGTTTGGAACAGCCAAAAAGTTGTTTTTGAAAAAGCAGGACGACGAACGCGACTACCGTCCACTGGATTTAATTGAAGCTTATAATATTCAGGATAAAGTAGTTGTGGTGAACGAATTTGTTCCAAATGAAGATGTTCACCGCTATTTTCAGGTGAGCGACAACTTGGTATTGTTTTACCTCACAGCTACGCCTTCGGGAGTGGAGTCAATTGGTTATAACTTCCAGATGCCAATGTTGGCAACGAGTGTGGGACATTTCCCGGATACCGTAAAAGATGGTTTTAATGGTTATCTGGCACAAAACACCACCGATTCGATGGTTGAAGTGATGGAAAAAGCCATCAAGAAACCTGTGCCACGCGAAAATATTCGGGAAACTTCAGCCGAGATGAGCTGGGATAACTATGCCGAAAGCATATCTGCTTTGGTATAGCTTTACTTTCCGATACAAAACTTACTAAAAATAGATCCCAAAATCTCCTCATTAGAAATTTCACCGGTAATAGTGCCTAACTGATATAAAGCAGCACGAATATCAATACTGGCCAAATCGGTTGGCAAGTTTTGTGCAAAGCCTTGCTCCACCGCTTCCAATGCTACAAAAGCTTTCTGAAGGGCATTGTAATGCCTAGCATTGCTCACGATGGTATCCTGATTAAACGCCATATCGCGCGCTACTTTGAGCAGGCTGTGAGTAATGAGGTTGATATTCTCTTTGCGTTTTGCTGAAATGAAAACGGTTTCCAGCTCAACCATTTCGGGGAAGTGAGATGGCGTCTCAGAAATCAGATCAGCTTTGTTACCAATCAAGATAAAATGCTTGTTCTTGTCCTTAATAAAATCTCGAAACTCGTGCAACATCTCATTAGCTGAATTATTATCACAAGCTGCCAGGTCACATACATAAAGAATCACACTTGCGTCCTTGATTTTATTGTAGGTACGCTCTATTCCTAAATTTTCTATCACGTCTTCCGATTCCCGAAGTCCGGCAGTATCGATAAACCTAAATGCATGGCCTTCAATGATTATCGTGTCTTCGATGGTGTCTCGTGTGGTGCCGGGAATATCGCTTACAATAGCTTTTTCCTCATTAAGAATGGCGTTGAGCAGGGTGCTTTTTCCCACATTTGGCTTACCTATTATTGCAACAGGAATCCCATTTTTGATGGCGTTTCCAGCCTGAAAGCTGTCCATCAGTTTGCTTATTTCGGCTTTCAATTCAGTTAATAGTTCCATAAAACGGCTGCGGTCTGCAAACTCCACATCTTCTTCGCCGAAATCCAGCTCCAACTCAATCAGTGCCGCAAAATCAATAAGTTGTGTCCTTAGTTGCTTTATACGATCAGAAAATCCGCCACGCATCTGCTTCACAGCCAAGCTATGTGCAGCTTTCGACTGACTAGAAATAAGGTCGGCAACGGCTTCGGCCTGGGCCAAATCAAAACGTCCGTTTCTAAACGCCCGCATTGTAAACTCACCAGCCTCAGCCAGTCGTGCGCCTTTGGCCATCAATAGCTTGAGTAATCGCTGCTGAATATAAACAGAGCCATGGCAACTAATCTCAATGGAATCCTCGCCAGTATAGGAATGTGGGCCACGAAAAAAGCCAAGTAAAACTTCATCAACAAAACCTTCATCATCAAGTATTTGACCAAAATAAAATTTGTGTGATTCAGCCTTTTCGATTGAAAAACCCTTCTTTGTGGCTTTAAAAATTTCGCTTGCAATAGCGTGACTTTGCTTTCCGCTCATTCTTATCAGGGCCACAGCGCCCATGCCAGCAGCAGTTGCCAGCGCACAAATGGTGTCGTCGTTTTGAAGGTCAATATACATAGTTGAAGCTTTAAGTAACAAAAGTACAAGAATTTCAATAGAGAAAGGCTGCCGCAGCCAGGGGTTTTATTTTACTTACCAATTGGGCTAATGTGCTATTGGCAAAGCAAAGCGTCGGAATTTCTGTAAAAACCAATATTTTTACGAAATTTGCCACAAAAAAAGTGAAGCGCTATTTTATCCATTTGGCCTATAACGGCAGTAAATATCATGGCTGGCAAAGGCAAAACAATGCCCATAGTGTGCAGGCTGAGCTTGAAAAATGCCTGAGCCTGAAACTCAATACAACTATTGACATAATGGGTTGTGGGCGGACGGATACCGGCGTTCATGCACGAAATTTTTATGCGCATTTTGATTTAGCAACTGCAATTGATGCTAAAAAATTACCAATCTTAATCACTGAACTCAATCGTTTTTTGCCACAGGATATCGTGATTTACAATATAAGGGAAGTCCATTCAGAAGCTCACGCACGTTTTGATGCACTTGAGAGAACCTATCAATACCATATTCATCATCAAAAAATGGTGTTTGGAAATGAATTGTCTTATTATGTTTACGCCGAACCTATTC
>CAZOEV010000538.1:0-2662 GCA_964578915.1 uncultured Lentimicrobiaceae bacterium | reverse complement strand
GACTATTTATAAGCAATTCTAAATTAGGGGATATGTTGATTATTTGTTAAAAAAATAACACTTCAAACTATGATTCTTTTAACTTTGGAGGGCGAAAAAGAAATTGCAACAAAGAGCCTTGAGGTGGCTTAATTTGAACCAAATTTTAACAGCATGGATGTAGAAATTCTCTCCCGCATACAGTTTGCCTTTACCATTAGTTTTCACTATATTTATCCGCCGCTCAGCATAGGCCTGGGCCTGATTATGGTGTTGATGGAAGGTTTGTATTTGCGCACCAAAGATAAACAATATGAGCAGTTGGCGCGTTTTTGGACAAAGATTTTTGCCGTTACTTTCGGCTTGGGTGTGGCCACCGGAATTGTGATGGAGTTTGAGTTTGGCACCAACTGGTCCACTTATTCTCGTTATGTTGGTGATGTTTTTGGCTCCGCTTTGGCCGCCGAAGGAATTTTTGCTTTTGCCCTAGAAAGTGGCTTTTTGGGTGTGCTTCTTTTTGGCTGGAACCGCGTAAAACCCATTGTACATTTTATAGCCACAATAGGTGTTTGGTTTGGATCCATGTTTTCGGCAGTTTGGATTGTAGTGGCAAATAGTTGGCAACAAACGCCGGCCGGCTTTACCATTGCCGGCGAAGGGCTGAGTGCTCGTGCCGAAATCACAGATTTTTGGGCGATGGTTTTCAATCCGTCCAGCGTTGATCGCGTTTTGCACGTGTGGATTGGTGCACTTATAGCCGGAGCATTTTTGGTGATGAGCGTGCATGCATGGTATCTGCTCAAAGGCCGCTATACCGTAATCTCTAAAAAGGCATTCAAAATTGCGTTGTCGGTGGCGGCAATCATGTCTATTTTACAATTAGTTACAGGCCATAGTTCTGCCTCCGGTGTCGCTGAAAATCAACCGGCAAAATTAGCCGCTTTTGAAGGTCATTATAATAGTTTTGACCAGGCTGATCTATATATCTTTGGTTGGGTAGATCATGAAAACCAGAAAGTTTACGGACCTTATGTTCCCGGTGGCTTGAGTTTTTTGATTTATAACGATTTTGATACGGAGGTGAAAGGCTTAAATGATTTTCCTGCAGATGAAATTCCCGATGCCATCAATGCTGTTTTTCAGTTTTATCACTTGATGGTGACTTTCGGTATGTATTTTATTGGCCTCACTTTGCTGGGTTTATTCCTATGGTGGCGCGGTAAGTTGTTTGATCATCGCTGGCTATTGTGGGTGTTTGTTTTCTCGGTAATTCTGCCGCAATTGGCCAATCAATTTGGTTGGTTTGCTGCTGAAATGGGTCGCCAACCCTGGGTTGTTTATGGTTTACTGCGTACCTCTGATGCTTTGTCGGTGGTGGTTACAGCCAATCAGGTATTGTTTTCGCTGATTATGTTCACGCTGATTTATGCTTTGCTTTTTGTGCTCTTCCTTTATATGATGAACAAAAAAATTCAGGCCGGACCGTATGACGAGAGTAATACAGACAATAGGCCCATTCAGGAAGGTATGGCCAATTCTTTCAAATAAAAATCTAAAGATCAGATTATTATGGCAACATTTTTAGGAATAGATTATCCAACGTTATGGTTTTTAGTGGTAGGCGCACTTTTTTCGGGCTACGCTATTTTGGATGGCTTTGATTTGGGAGCAGGAGCTTGGCATTTGTTTTTCAGGAAAGAAGAAAGTAGGCGAATCGCATTGAATGCTGTTGGCCCTGTGTGGGACGGCAACGAAGTATGGTTAGTAATCGGTGGTGGCGCATTATTTGCGGGCTTTCCGGTTTTGTATGCTGTAATGTTTTCGGGTATGTATATTCCTTTTATGCTTTTTTTGGCTTTTCTGATTTTTCGGGCTGTCTCCATTGAATTTAGGAGCAAGGAAAAGATGAAATGGTGGCGCGATACCTGGGATATAAGTTATAGCGTATCGAGTATTATGATGGCTTTGCTGCTTGGAATAGTCGTTGGGAATATTCTCTGGGGTGTAGAATTGGGGCCAAACCATGAATTTCAAGGGCATTGGCTTGATTTTTTAAATCCTTATGCCTTGCTTGTTGGTGTTACCACTGTGGCACTTTTTATGATGCACGGTGCCATTTATCTGGCCATGAAAACAGAAGGCAAACTTTTTGTTAAAGTGCATAAACTGCTTAATCGATCCATCATTTTCTTTGTTGTAACTTACAGTCTTGTAACCATTCTAACACTGATTTATCTGCCGCACCTCACAGATCGGCTTTTCGAAAATATTGCGCTTTTGGTTGTGCCCTTGCTAGCATTTTTAAGTATCGCCAATGTGCCACGTTTGGTAAGCAAAGGCAAATATGTGATGGCATTTGTTTTTTCAGCACTCACAATGAGTTTTTTGTTGATTTTAGTGGCTGTAGAATTGTATCCTGTGATGGTGATGTCAACCGTGGATCCGATGTATGATATTACGGTATATAATGCGGCTTCATCAGAAAATTCATTGCGTATTATGCTTAATATCACAGCTATTGGTGGGCCACTTGTGTTGTTATATACCGTATTTGTTTATAAAACATTTTGGGGAAAAGTAAAGTTGGATGAAACAAGTTATTAATACAATATATTGATAATGATTATTTTAATCAGTTCTTAGACTTTTGCTTACAGGAAGTAAGATGACTTTTATCGATTGC
>CAZOEV010000537.1:0-2671 GCA_964578915.1 uncultured Lentimicrobiaceae bacterium | reverse complement strand
TTACTGCTGCCTCCCGTAGGAGTCTGGTCCGTGTCTCAGTACCAGTGTGGGGGATAGTCCTCTCAGAACCCCTAGCCATCATCGCCTTGGTGAGCCGTTACCTCACCAACTAGCTAATGTCACGCATGCCCATCTTTAACCGCCGGAGCTTTAATCTAAAAACCATGAAATTTCTAGATGCTATGAGGTATTAATCCCGATTTCTCGGAGCTATACCCCTGTTAAAGGTAGGTTGCATACGCGTTACTCACCCGTGCGCCACTCTCATTAGGTATTGCTACCCAAATCCCGTTCGACTTGCATGTATTAGGCCTGCCGCTAGCGTTCATCCTGAGCCAGGATCAAACTCTTCATTGTATATAAAGTCATTTGTACTGTGTCTCTTTACAAGATGTTCACTTCAAAAAAATTGAAAAGGTATTTGTGTTTTCCTTTCCAGGCTTTGGCTTCAAGCTTTCAAAGAACTTTTATTCTTTCTGTTTCCCAATCTTCCCTGCTGTCTTTCCCCGCGTTTGGGAGTGCAAAAGTAATACTATTTTTTATTCTGACAAGCTTTTTGAAAAAAAATAAATTATTTTTTTATGGCGATTTGTGGCTTTGTGTTGTTTACTTCTTCGCTTGCGCTCTGCTGATGTTTCAACACGAATTTTTACCGCAATTTGCTTCTTTACTTGTCAGTGAACTTGTCCCAATTACAACAGCTTTGTTGTGTTTGGGAGTGCAAAGATAGATTGTTTCTAATAGTGCGCAAGTGCTTTTTAAAAATAATTTGTAATTATTTTATATGTTGTTAAAAATGATGTGTTTAAAATGAAAAGAAATTTCATCATTAATTATTAACGTGTAAATACTGGTTCGTTATCAGTAGAAAGACCAGGATTAAATAGATAACCATCTTCAGAAAAGGCCTTGATAATTGATGGATCGTCGGACTGGTTTTGTACCAAAAAGCGGGTCATTAGTCCTCTGGCTTTCTTGGCATAGAAGCTGATAATTTTGTATTCTCCGTTTTTGAGGTCTTTGAAAATAGGCGAAATAACGCGTTTGTTTAGCTCTTTTACAGCAACACTTTTGAAATATTCTTGCGAAGCGAGATTTACAATGACTTCTGAATCAATAGCTTTCATATTCTCAAGGAGTTGCTTTTTAATTGAAGCTTTCCAGAATTCGTAAAGATTGGCTGATTTGCCTATGTTTAGTGACGTTCCCATTTCGAGGCGATAGGGCTCTATCAAGTCCAAAGGACGTAATATCCCATAGAGGCCGGAGAGTATGCCAAGGTGCGATTGCGCAAATGCGAGTTCGTCATTATTTAAGGTATCCGCTTTAAGACCTTGATAAACATCGCCTTTGAAAGCGAAAATCGCAGCGCGTTTGTGTTCGTCGGGATTGTGCCCCCACTGTTGATAGCGGTCGTAATTGAGACGGGCTAAATCATCGCTGATCGACATGAGTTTTTTTAATTCAGTAGTGCTTAGTTTTTTAAAGCTTTTAGCAATTTGTTTGGCTTTGTTTTCAAAAGCTGGTTTTGTAGGGTTTTCAACAATTGTTGCTTTCTCGAAATCTAATGATTTAGCAGGTGATATTAAAAGGTACATGCTGATTTAATTTAGCGGTTGAACGGATTTTCATCATTGAAAAAAAAGGGGGAGGAACTTCCTGGCATGAAAAAATCATTCCTGTATGGATTGTAAAATGGGTCGTTTCCCTTGCTATAACTGAATTCTGCGTTGATTTGAACTTTATCACTAACTTGATAATTGAGGCGAAGATTAAGTCCATGCGCATCAAAGTCGGGTTTTTTATTCAGGAGTGCTTTGCTGTCGGTATTCATCGTTTGTTGCTTCCAGACCATTCCGTCGAGGCGAAGTTTAGGATTTACCCTATAGCTTCCTCCTACGAATATCTTGCCCAGATTAAAGTTTGAACTTACCGATTCAAAGCTATTTTCGACGCTACTAATATAATAGGAGTCAAAATTTTGAAAACTAGTGTAAGCGATACCACCAAAAAGGCTGAAACGCTCGTTGAGCTGGTAATTTATTGTGGGGTTTATTTGCTGATATGTCATTGTGTTGCCCGAAAACTGACTACTTAATCCAAATCCCAGGTTTATTGAAGTTGACAGCGGACTT
Source organism: uncultured Lentimicrobiaceae bacterium (assembly GCA_964578915.1). GTDB lineage: Bacteria > Bacteroidota > Bacteroidia > Bacteroidales > F082 > UBA5536. The sequence continues at coordinate 536 of CAZOEV010000537.1, read as the reverse complement.
TTAGTGGGGGAATTTAATCCAGAATTATTGCCTAAAGTAGGTTGGAAACGGGGCTGAACAGTTTCCTGAGCTATTGCGAAATGCACAAAGCTTATCAGTAAAATGATCCCCGCAAATTTTGCTATATTATTGATTTTCAATTTTTTCATAATAATTTCATGCGTTATTGAATGGTGATATGCTTGAGTGATGGTTGCGCTATTCTGCTATAATCGGCTATGCGGTCAATAAAATCTGCGTCAGATAAATCGAACCAGCTTAGCTTTTCTGTTATGTTTAATCGAATAATGCCAAGCAAGATAAAATCTACCAAAACACCTTCTGCTTTTCTTTTCTTAATTTGTGCAATCGACATAAACTGATCTAATTCAATGCGTTGATGTTCGTCTAAATAGCGTAAAAGCTGCATTTCTGTATCCGTAAAAGCGATTTTAATAGGTACCTTACTTTCCTGCTTTTTCCAAACTTTCAACAAAATGCTGTCAGCAAGCAGGTTTTGATCTTTTACCCTAACGAAAATCTTGTAGTTATTATTT
>CAZOEV010000536.1:0-2675 GCA_964578915.1 uncultured Lentimicrobiaceae bacterium | reverse complement strand
CAAAAGTAAAGCAAAAAGTAAGTTTTAAAGACCTCTTTTCTTTCTTTAAAGTACCAGGAATGCCCAACTGGATTTTACTCTTGTTTTTCTATTATTCCGGCATCATTGGTATTTTGGCCATGCTCAAACCCTGGCTGGTTGATTTGGGTTACAATGCACGTGATATCGGCTTTATGGCCGGTATTTTCGGCACGGCGGTGGCAGCGAGTTCGGCGATGGTTGCTGGCTGGTTGATCAAAAAGGCCGGCAAGAGAAAAGCCTTATTCAGCTTCCTAATTTATAGTCTGCTTGCCGGTTTTTATTTTTGGTTTATCAGCTTCTCAAATACCAGTACACCAATGATTTATATCGGTATTTTTATGCTGTGGTCGGCTTATGGCATGTCAACTGTCGCCATTTACACGAGTTCGATGGATTTGGTGCGTCCTGGCCGCGAAGGCACTGACTTTACGCTACAAATTGTAATCACACACCTTAGCGGCTTAATTATGGCCGTACTTTCTGGCAAAATAGCCGACAGTCTGGGCTACACAAACTTGTTTCTTATCGAAATATTTTTCAGCATTTTTGCGCTGATTCTACTTAGTTTCACCCTCAAAAAAGTTTACAAACACCATGAATTCTGAGCTGATAAAAAAATATAACCAAGCAGCGCCACGCTACACCAGCTATCCGCCCGCCAATCACTTTACGGAAGCGGTAAATAGCGCGCATTATGAGGCAGCCATACAGGAATCTAATAACTTTGAACCTAAAAATATTTCTTTCTACCTACATATTCCTTTCTGCAAAAAAATGTGCTTTTATTGTGGCTGCAACACCTGCCCGCTGGGAAAACAAGACCAAGTGATAAGCTATATGAACGCCCTTAAAAAGGAACTCCTGAAACTTATCAGCTTACTCGATAAAAGCCGAAGAGTTTCGCAGATTCATTACGGTGGCGGCACGCCTAATGCTATTGATGCAAGCTATTTGCAGGAGCTCAACAATATTATTTTTGATGCTTTTGAGCTTACCGCCGATGCGGAAGTGGCCATAGAAACCAATCCTGCTTATTTAGACGCAAACTATATCAAAGCATTGAAAGACGCTGGTTTTAATCGTTTTAGCTTGGGTATTCAGGATTTCAACCTAGAAGTGTTGAAAACTGTAAACCGAGATCCATCGGCTTTGCCAATTGCTGATTTGATGCAACTGATCAAAGAAGATCAGCCCAATAATGCCATCAATTTGGATTTTATTTACGGACTTCCCGGACAAACGCCGGAATCTTTTGCTGAAACCATCAAAGCTGCAGCAGCACTCAGACCCGATCGTTTGGTTACCTTTTCTTATGCGCACCTGCCAACAGTTTTTAAAAACCAGAAAATCCTAGAAAAGAAAGGCTTACCTCAAAGTGATTTAAAAGTTGAAATGTATAATACGGCCGCCGAAATCCTTATTTCCAATGGCTACAAAGCTATCGGAATGGATCATTTTGTGCTTCCAGACGACGAGCTCTATGTAGCGCTGGCTTCTAAAAAGCTGCACCGCAATTTTCAAGGCTATTGCACACGCGCGACAACCGGACAAGTTTATGCTGTTGGCGTTTCGGCCATTAGCCAGTTGGAGCAGGCGTATTTACAAAACACCAAATCCGTAATAGACTACATCAAAACGATTGAGAACGGAACAGCTGCTACCGTGAAAGGTTATCAGCTAAACGAACAGGAAATGATTGTGCGTGAAAGCATTACAGAGTTGATGTGCAATAAATCGCTCAACTTGGAAAACCTGGCAGAAAGAAGAAATATTTCTTTTGAAAAACTAAAAAACACCCTGCATTTCGACATGAACAAGTTGAATGAATTTATCAGCGATAACTTGCTGACAATCAATAAAAATATTATCGATATCACGCCTTCAGGACAACTTTTCATCCGCAATATAGCGGCATCATTAGACCCCTTGCAGGTAAACCCTGACAGGCTCTATTCACAAACCATTTAAGGCAATTATTATGGCAATAAAGACTCAAAAAATAGCAATAATTGGCGGCGGCCTCACCGGATTGAGTTTGGCATTTAAGCTGCAGCAGTTAGGTATTTCTTACTTACTTATTGAAAAAAATACGACTTTAGGAGGCGTAATAAAAACCATTGAAAAGGACGGTTTTGTTTATGAGCAAGGCCCAAATACCGGTGTTTTATCTACCGTAGAAGCTGTTGAGCTTTTCGAAGCCAGCAACTGTCCGGTAGAAATTGCCAATCCAGATGCCGCCAACCGTTGGATTTTAAAAGATGGACATTGGGTGGCGCTTCCAGGTGGATTTTGGGGCGGTGTTTCCACACCACTTTTTAGCTTTAAAGACAAATTAAGATTGCTCGGTGAGCCTTTCAGAAAAAAAGGCAATAAACCGATGGAAACCTTGTCAGAACTGGTGGTTCGGCGAATGGGAAAAAGTTTCCTGGATTATGCTGTCGATCCGTTTATCAGCGGTATTTATGCTGGCGATCCAGACCAGTTGATCACCAAATATGCCATGCCAAAACTTTATCAGTTAGAGCAAGATTATGGTAGCTTTATCAAAGGAGCAATCAAGAAAAGCAGGCTTCCAAAGACTGAAATGGAGAAAAAAGTTACCAAAGCGGTTTTCTCAGCCAAAGGCGGTTTGATCAATCTAGTTGAAAGTGTTG
>CAZOEV010000535.1:0-2677 GCA_964578915.1 uncultured Lentimicrobiaceae bacterium | reverse complement strand
ACCGAGATAAACACAATTACAATCCCAAACAGAAAGGAAGCTCCTGCAAGTTTTTTTTGTCGATTTTTCAATGCGAGCAACTCCTCAGATGGCCCCTTCGGCGCAAGTTTTGCAATTTTTGGTGAGAGAATCTCAAAAGAATATAGCGCAAACAAAGCCAAAATTGCAACAAATACATGTTTCACAAAACTCGCTGTTTCCCAGCTGGTATCAAAATTGATGATAGCCACATAGTACTCGCTGGCAATCTTCATTGGGATGCCGGTAACAAATAAAACCAGCAGCGAAACATAAACGATAACACGTACTCTCCGCATTAAAAAACCCATAAACTTTCCCCCGCTTGCCGGATCTAAAACCCGGCCTACTGTTGGCATAACAGCCAGAAAGTTAAAAAACATGCCACCAATCCAAGCAATAGTAGCCAGTTGATGCAAAAAATCAAGAATCGTAAGTAAAATGGGATTATGTATCATGGTCAAAAAATTTAGCAGGCGAAAATACAAAACATTAGTCCGATGAACTAACTTCTAATGAAAATACAGCAATTTCGTCTGCGGCTTAGGTGAATTTTATTGAAATCCTAACCTAACACTTTTATCAATTTTTACAGCCTGAAATCTGTAAAAGAAAAATGCAACTCAAGAAACAACATTTTTCAAATATATGATTACAAGCCTTTTACATTGCTGTTTTTTCATACTGTTTAATTTTTATACAGCTGTATATTTTTTATACACTATCGTTATCTAATTGATTATCTGGTATATATGTAATCATAACAAATATACTGTTGAAATTTTAAACAGTTTATTACAAAAACTAACAATCTGAAAAATGTTTATATTACTGATCTGCTGTGTTTTAACACTCGTATTTTGGCTTTGGCACACAAATTGAACAGTAAGCCGCGATGTGTATAACAAATCATCAATGCAAAAATCAGCAATCAAACGCTAAAAAATCATAACACCATGAAAGCACAAATTTTCATCTTAAGCTCAATACTCTTCGCAGTATTTCTCAGCTTTACTTCGATGGCTGCATTAAACAGCACGGATCAACAGAAAGAAAGCAACATCAAGGCTTCCAAACAAACAGTTGCAGAAAGCCTTACGTCAGCCTTTGCGCTTGACGCTTCAAACAACGCTTTTCAGGTTGTTACAGCAGATCAGGATGCAATTCTCCTTGCCAATGCAGAAAACATGCTGTTTTTAAGTAATAAAGAGCTAAAGCAACTTCCTGCTTCAAACTGGCATATTGCAGTCGGACGAGACGTTTTTGTACCCATTATCAACATAAAGCACCCTGAGGCGGAAGCTTGGATGAAAAATGGTATTACCAAAGAACTGTTCGCCGATTTGTTAAAAAACAGCAAAACAGCTGTTGTGGAAGATTTGGAAATGACACAGCTTTTAGAAAGTTATTCGAATCAGCCCAAGGAAAGCTGGAAGGTTCAACTATTTAGCACGGATCAGCAAGTTTTTTCACTGGTTGAAAACAATCCAGAAATAATTGGATTCTGTAAATTTTCCGCTTTAAAAAGCGCGATTGTTTCGGGAGAAATTGCTCAGATATGTTTGCTGCCAATTGATCGCAACAGCAATGGAACGATCGACCATGCAGAAAATTTCTACAATGAATCAAGTAGTTTTGAGCGTGCAGTTTGGCTGGGAAAATTTCCCCGAGAGCTTACAAACACTTATTTTATTGCCACCTCTGGCCAACCATCCGAAACACAAATTTTATTTGCGCGCTGGGCCATGCAAAACGGACAGCAGATAATTACATCTTACGGAATTGGTCAACTGCCAGCAACAGAATTGCATTCAAACATGGCCAAACTCAATAATATTCCTGTTGTTCCGCTTAGTCCTAAAACACAAAATAATTGGCTGAAGCTTATACTTCCAACACTTGGCTTGCTTTTGATTATCGGCCTTTTGACTAGCACAATGTATTTCAGAAAGAAAGGCAGTACACAAATCGATCCGGATGCAACTGATTATTCGGGTGCTTTCGACGAAACAAAACTAAATACACCTGCGGGTTTACTTTTCGACCGCACACATACCTGGGCTTTGATGCAAGCCGATGGAGTTTTGAAAATGGGCGTTGATGAGTTTCTGCTAAAAACCACAGGGCCTTTAACACGACTTAAAATGAAGCTTGTCGGCGAAAAAGTGAGCAAGGGTGAACCAATTATTTCCCTGACACAGAACGGTAAGAGTATTTCCATCTTTTCGCCCGTCACAGGTGTGATAAAAAAGTCGAATCAATCGCTCGAAAAAAACATATCACAATTAAATACCTCTCCTTACGATTCAGGTTGGCTCTATGAAATTGAGCCAACTAACTGGCAAAGTGAAAACCAAATTATGATGATGGTTGACACGTATAGCACTTTTATAAAAAATGAAATGAAACGGCTGCGCGATTTTTTTGCACTAAACAATACCAACCTTGTTAAAGGAAATATGCAACCAGTACTTCAGGATGGAGGTGAAATAATGACAGGCGTTTTAAAAGACTGCTGCCCGGAAATTTGGGAACAATTCCAGACCCAGTTTATCAATACTTCTCGTTAACTCTAATAGAACCAAAAACCTAATATCCAAAACCAAAAATCACACGCTTTATGAAAAAAATCGACCGAAGATTTTTTCTCAAGGCTATG
>CAZOEV010000534.1:0-2677 GCA_964578915.1 uncultured Lentimicrobiaceae bacterium | reverse complement strand
GAAGACGATTTGATGCGTATGTTTGGCTCAGGACGTATTGCCGGCTTGATGGACAGATTGGGGCTGAAAGAAGGTGAAATGATTCAGCATTCTATGATCACCAAATCCATCGAAAGAGCGCAACGAAAAGTTGAAGAAAATAACTTCGGCATTCGTAAGCGTTTGCTGGAGTATGACGACGTGATGAACGCCCAGCGCGAGGTGATTTATAAGAAAAGAAAACACGCCCTCTTTGGCGAACGCCTCTCTGTTGACATCTCGAATATGATGTATGATCTGGTTGAAAATATTGTGGTAGAAAATCAGGATTCGGGTGATTATGAAGGGTTTAGAATGGCGCTTATTACAAATATTGGTATTGAGCCTCCTTGTGATTTGGATACGTTTCTTGCTTCAAAAACGGATGTGCTAACAGAACAAGTGTTTGAACTGGCTGCGAAACGGTATCGCGAGAAAAACAAACGCATTGGTGAAAAAACAATGCCTGTTATCCAGGATGTGTTTGATAAACAATCACAATATGAAAATATCGCCATCCCAATTACCGACGGTTCAAAAGGTATGCAGGTAGTTGTAAACCTTAAAAAGGCTGTTAATAGTGGTCCGCGAGAGGTTAGTCTATCCATCGAAAAGAGCATTTCACTGGCCTTGATTGACGATTCGTGGAAAGAACACTTGCGTGAACTTGACGACCTGAAACAGTCGGTGCAAAACGCTACCTACGAGCAAAAAGATCCCTTGTTGATTTATAAGTTTGAATCTTTTGAACTGTTCAAAACCATGATTCAAAAAATAAATAGAGAAGTTATCTCATTCCTTATGCGGGCAGATATTCCGGTGCAAAATGCTGATAATGTAAAAGAAGCGCGTCAGCCACGCGGCTTGGATCGTTCTAAAATGAAAGAAGAACGTTCCGACCTGCTTTCGCAAGCCCACAGCAATACACAGTCGCAGGAAGTAACGCAGCCAATAGTTGCAGAGAAAAAAGTAGGACGCAATGAGCCTTGCCCTTGTGGAAGTGGTAAAAAATATAAAAATTGCCATGGCAAAGTAGCTGCTAATGTTTGATTGCTTATATTTGTTTGCTGAGAAACTAAAAATCAAGACTGAAAGCTATTTTGTTTTCAGATGACTTAATAGGGAGGATAGAAAAAATGAAGGCAAGCTTTTATTCAATAATACTGCTAACTGCACTTGTGATTTTTACTACAGGATGCGAAAAAAACAATGGCAATGGTGATGATCGGCCTGTGTTTTCTTATGCAGAACCAATCCTGAATCCTCCGGATGAATTCCTTGTCGTTTTCAATACTGCAATGGTAGGCGACCGCTTTGCCACAGTTAGTTTTGCTGAGGATGGAGTTTGGCAAATCGAAAAACTGGGAGACGGACGCATTAGCCTGTTTTTTAGTAATGACAGCATCAATCATCCTATTACTCTTGCAGATACTTTAGGACTAAAAGCCGGTATGAATTACAAAATTATTGTGAGTAATATCTATACCAGCGAATTCAATAACTTTTTTGTAGGTTTTAATAAGCTTGATTTTGACTATGAAACCTTTGAACCGAAATTCTAGTTTTACCCACTTAAAGACATTTATTTTAGCTTTTTTTTTGTTTTTAAGTCCATTGCTGTTTCCTAATTTGCTTTTGGCACAGCAGCAAACTGATTTTAGCCCGAAGCGCCCAAAACTAGGACTGGTTTTGAGCGGGGGAGGAGCAAAAGGTTTTGCACATATCGGAGCAATTAAAGTGTTTGAAGAAGCTGGTCTCAAGTTCGATTATATTGGCGGAACTAGCATGGGGAGCATAATTGGTGGCTTATATGCCTTAGGTTATGGCCCTGATGAGCTGATGGGTATCATTAGTGATCAAAACTGGAATGATTTGATGGCTGACAAGATTCCACGCAGGTATATCCCTATTGAGGAAAAATACAATGCAGACCGTTTTGTAACCACTTTCCCTTTTCAAAAGCGAAAACTTAAGATAAGACAGGGCCTATATAATGGGCAACTTATCGAGCTATTGCTGGCGCATTATACGAGTCAGGCATATAAATATGAGACATTTAATGATTTTTCATTGCCTTTTTTATGTATTGGCACTGATCTGGAAACAGGATCTTCCGTTATCCTTGATAGAGGCATTGTGCATCAGGCATTACGCGCCAGCATGTCCATTCCAAGTTATTTCACACCGATAAAAATTGGTGAGCATGTGCTAGTAGATGGCGGCGTGGTAAATAATTATCCTGTGCAGGAAGTAAAAGATATGGGCGCAGATATTATTGTTGGTGTGGATGTTCAAGCGGGTTTGCATCGGCAGGAAGAGCTGACTTCTATGATGAAAATTATGGAACAGGTAACAGCTTTTTATCGTACTAAAGCCAATGTTTTTGGCAAAGAAAACACAGATATTTATATCAAACCCCAAATGGGAACTTTTGATGTGATGAGTTTTAATAACCATGACACCATTGTGAAAATTGGAGAAATTGCTGCACGCAAGGCTTTACCGGAGTTAAAAAAACTTGCCGACTCCCTGAATGCTTATGGTGGAGGTAATGATAGAAAATTGGACGCCAAACCTTTAGATTCTGTTTTTGTTTCCTCAATTCAATATAGGGGGCTGGACAAAGTGTCTCGTTCTTTTTTAGAAGGCGCATTACAGT
>CAZOEV010000533.1:0-2684 GCA_964578915.1 uncultured Lentimicrobiaceae bacterium | reverse complement strand
TTTATCACTTACAGATGACTTGGGCAAACGGCTTTTAATCAGTTTACTTAAATGAGATTCGAATATCTCCTCAAAATCAGCTGAATTAGCAAAAGGATGAAATGCTGCAATTAATGTTCCTTCTGTCTTGTCGTGAAACCAATTTTCGAAAAAATTATCCAGCGATTCTTTTTGTTTTAACTTTTCAAGCGCAGGCATAATCAGTGTTTTTTCTTCGGTGCCGAGCAAGCCGCCATCGCCAGCATGCGGGTTTAAACCCAGAATGGCAATTTTTGGCTTGACAATACCAAAATCACGGATAAGACTTTCGTTTAGAAGTACGATTTTTTTACTTATCAACTCCTCTGATATCTTCTCCGAAACATCTTTTAGCGGAATATGACCGGTGAGGGTTCCCACGCGCAAATCGTTCCAAACCATCAACATAAGCGGTTCCTTTTTGTCGAAATGTGCACTCAAGTATTCAGTATGACCAGGAAAGCTAAAAGCCTCTGACTGAATATTTTGTTTGTTGATGGGCAGCGTTACCAAGGCGTGAATTTTACCTTTTTTAAAATCTGACATAGCCATTTCAAGTGCATCATAAGCTGCTTCGCCCGCAATGGACGTGGATTGTCCTATGTCAATTTTCAGGTCATTTTCGGTACAATTTACAATGTTGATTCTTTTCGGATGCGCCTGATCAGCATCTTTTATCAGATTAAACTGTATATCGTTATAATTTAGATGTTTCTTGTAATAAGAAGCCACTTTTGAATGACCATAAATAACCGGCGTAAACAAGTCGAGCATGCGCAAATCAGTGAAGATTTTCAATAATACTTCGTAACTAATTCCATTAATATCTCCGTGAGAAATACCTAAAATGATGCGATCTGTTGTGGATCTATTCTTTTTGATAAGTTCCATAATACCTTCTAATTTTAACGCAAAGTTAGTGTTTTAAGCCAATCCGAAAGTATCAGGTTTTTCGCGCAGACAAAACTATTGTTTTACCATAAAACTAACCGCAGCTCCGCCTCCTTCTGCAAGCTTTAGTTTAAAAAGCTCTCCTTTTTTAACTTCCTTATTTACAATTTGATAAGCTGTAGGGTTATTATCCCAATGTGCATCTTCGGCATCCAGATAAAGGCGGGCAGTGTAAGTTTTTCCTGCTTCCAGGAAATCTAAATCTAACTCCATTTCACGCGCATCTTCATTGGTAATGGCACCTAAAAACCAATTTCCAGACTTTCTATCCTGACGTGCGATTGTAACAAATTCGCCCACTTCACCATTCAGCACTTTAGTTTGCTCCCAATTGACAGCTACATCTCTGATAAACTGAAAAGCAGGATGCCCTTTGTAAGCGTCCATCAAATCAGGAACCATTTGTATGGGGCTGTTAATCACCACATAAAGCGCGAGCTGATGTGCCAAAGTAGTATTCACTTGGTTATCTGGCTTATAAGGATTTAGTTTTATATCAAAAATCCCAGGAGTATAATCAATCGGACCGCTAAGCATACGTGTAAATGCCACTGTTGGCAAATGATTTGGCGGATTTCCTCCGTCAGAAGCCCAGGCATTAAATTCCTGGCCGCGCAGTCCCTCACGGGAAATAGCGTTGGGCAAAGTCCTTCTAATTCCGGTAGCCTTAATGGGTTCGTGCGCATTGATAGCAATATCATATTTGGCAGCCGTTTCAAGCACGCGACGGTAATGATTTACCATCCACTGACCGTGATGATACTCACCTTTGGGAATAATTTTCCCAACGTAACCAGTTTTCACTGAATAAATTCCAAGCGATTGCATCAACTTGAAAGCGGTGTCGAGCTGCTGATCGTAGGTGCGCGGTGCCGCAGAAGTTTCGTGGTGCATAATCAATTCCACGCCTTTAGATTTGCCATAACGAACGACTTCTTTCAGGTCATAATCAGGATAAGGAGTAACGAAATCAAAAACGCCTTCACGATCTTCAAAGCCAATCCAATGCTCCCAGCCTGTATTCCAGCCTTCTACCAATATACCATGGATATTATTTTCCGAAGCAAAATCGATCATTTCCTTTGCATATTCGGTAGTTGCACCGTGTTTTCCGTGTGGCTTTTTCCCGGTAAAGGTGTTCATATCCTGCGTACTGGCATAATCCCAGGTTTTTGTCCCGAGATGCATATCCCACCAAATTCCCACATATTTTGTTGGCTCAAACCAGCTGATATCGCCAAGTCTTTTGGGTTCATTGAGGTTAACGATCAGGTTAGATTCAATTAATCCACCAGCTGTTTCGCTCACCTGAACTGTGCGCCATGGCGTTTGAAAAGGCCCAACGCGTTTCACTTTGTAGCCCAAGCGGTCGGAGCCAACCAATTCACTTACCAAATTGAAATTTTTTGTATCAATTTTACTCTTTCTTGATTCACCTGTTTCATGTTTTTGAGGTTCACCAAGTTCTTTATAAATAGTTCCCATCACCCCACTTACAAATCTACTACTACTTTCTCCTCCAAAAGCTTTAGCTAATTCAATGGATTCATTGATAGCAACTTTGGGGGGGACTTCATTTCTATCGGAATACAAAAGTTCACAAATTCCTATTCTCAAGATATTTCTATCTACCACAGGAATTTTATCTATAGGGCACTGAGGAGCAGCTTGTTGAATAATATTATCTATATCTCTTTGTTTTTTGAAAATGCACT
>CAZOEV010000532.1:0-2690 GCA_964578915.1 uncultured Lentimicrobiaceae bacterium | reverse complement strand
AAGTCCCAGAACCAAGTTATGATCGGAAGCCCATTTCCTGTAGAATTATCCGTAAATAGAGCATCTGTATTCTGACAAACCGGTGCAGGAATAAAGCGTGCCGTAGGTTTCGGATAAATGGTAATGGTTTCGGTATGCGTATCGGTATATGGACTGCCATTTACGGTAGCTTCAATGGTTAGGCTTACCACAAATTCACCGCCTTCGCGACCTGCGAAAGTATGACATACCGGATTTTCCAGCACAGTATATTCATAATCAGGTGTGTTGTCGCCAAAATTCCAAATCCAGCGGTTGATACTTCCATTATCAGCAGCTATATAGGAATTATCTGTGAAACAGATAGTTGAATCAGCACACAGGCTAATGTTTGGCGCAATAAACGAAGCCTGTACACAAGGATCCTGAATCACCTCTTTGGTGATGGAGTCGGTGCAGCCGTTGAAGTTGCTTATAATCAGTTTTACCTGATAAATGCCGCCCTGATCGCTATATAAGTGACTTGGACTTTGTAATGTAGAGAAGTTGTCGGGCCCTGAGTCGGGATCACCAAAGTCCCAGAACCAGTTTTCTACCAGCGCGCCATTGCCGTCCGAAAGGTCAGTAAAGGCAACCGGATCATCGCATAAGCCGGGTTCATAGCTGAAATCGGGCAATGGTAGTCCATTCACAACGACTTCACGGTAAATGGTGTATTCGCAGCCATTTGAATTAGTTGTGGTTAGCTCCACAAAATAGGTGCCCGCATTCGGGAATACATGGCTGGTCGTATCACGATAGGTGAGGAAAATATTCGATCCGTCATTGAAATTCCAGGCATAGCTCACTATAGAGTCGTCTTCAGGCAAATAAGTGGCCTCAAAGAAAGTAGGCAAGCCTAAGCATTCTTCCGTTGCTGTGAACTCAACCGTCAATGGTTCCCAGATGCAGATGGTATCGGTTACTGTTGAATCACATCCGAAGCCGTCAGTAATCGTTAGGCTTACAATATAACAGGTATCCGTTTCCGGGAAAATATGATTTGGATTGATCTCATTAGAGAAATAACCGTCGTGGAAGTTCCATTCGTATTCAAGGATTGGACTGCCGTTGGAACTGCTTTCTGATTCATTGAAGAAGAAAACTTGTCCAGTAGGATCGCACACCTGATTGAAACTGAAAGCAGCGATGGGTTTTTCGTAGATAGAAACCCAGCGACTTATCGTTTCTGAACAACCGAAATTGTCTGTAGCCGTTAGCGTTACTAAATAATCATCGGCATCGGCATATAAATGCGCTGGATTTTGAACAGCAGCGGTATTGCCATCGCCAAAGTCCCATTCCCATGCTTCAACAAAGCCATTTAGGCTCACGGTTTCGTCCACAAAGTAAGTGCTGTCGCCCAGACAACCGTTTGTTAAACTGAAATCGGCAATAGGGGCATCATTCACAAAAATGGATTGGGTGATGCTGTTCTGACATTGGTTAATATTCGTAACCGTCAGCGTTACATCATAGCGTCCTGGCTCGGCATAGGTATAACTTGGGCTTTGCTGGATGGAAGATCCACCGTCGCCAAACTCCCAGAACCAGGTATTGATATTTTCACCTATTCCCGTAAACTCAGCTGCCGTATTGAGACAGATTGAGTCGTTGGTAATCGTGAAGTCAACATCTGGCAAAGCGCTTACAATCACTTCGTTTACAATGGTGTCGCTACATCCAATGGTGTTGGTAACAACCAGTGTAACCTCAAAAGTGCCATCGCTGCTGAATAAATGCGTAGGATTTTGCAGCGTAGAAGTATTGTTGATGCCTGAAGTTGGATCACCAAACCACCATTGCCAGCTAAATAAGTCAGGTCCACCGTTGGGAGAAGTGAGGTCTGTGAAAAATACTGGCGTTCCAAAGCAGCTTTCGCCACTGCTGAAATCGGCAATAGGACTGGCCTCAACCTGAACCAAGTTGCTGCTGGTATTTTCGCAGCCCACATCATCAATAACGGTAAGGCTAACCTCATAAGTGCCTGGATTAGCATACAGATAGGCTATACTTGGGTCGTCTGGTGCTTCAACCGTAATCACTGTACCGTCGTCCATATCCCAGATATAGGTTTGTATAAATCCATTGGGCGTGGTTGACTGATTGGTGAAGTAAACACTGTCAGAAGAACATGTCGGACCGCTATTGATAAAGCGCGCTATCGGAGTAGGATTCACTTCAATGTCCAGTGTGCTTGTATTGTAGCATCCATCAGGCGTTTCGGCAGTCAGGCTCACGGTAAAGATGCCTGTTGCAGTGTAAGTATGCGATGGATTTTGTATAATAGCAGTGTTGCCATCACCGAAATCCCAGTTCCAGATTACTGCACCGGCGGCTGTTCCTGTGAAATTGACCGACGTGCCGAGACAAAGTGTTTCGCTGTCGGCGGCGATTTCTACCAGCAAGGCTTCATTTATAGTAATGGTGTTGATTACCGAGCTGATGCAGCCATTAATATTGGTGATGATAAGTTCTACATCATAAACGCCGGGAGCTGTAAAGCTGTGCTCGGGGTTTTGTAGCGTTGACGTATTGGCCGTGCCAGAAGCAAGGTCGCCAAAGTTCCATTGCCATCCAGTAATCAGACCACCGCCATTTTCCTGCGAGAGGTCGGTAAAGCTCACCGGACTTTCTGCACAACTTCCGTTGAAATCGAAAGCAGCTATCGG
>CAZOEV010000531.1:0-2691 GCA_964578915.1 uncultured Lentimicrobiaceae bacterium | reverse complement strand
CCAAGGTATCCATGCCGCCTATGCGCAAAGCTGACTGGAAACTCGGGCTATCTATAGATTCCTTCCATTTTACCGGCAGCACCCGATAACTGTATTTTTCTTTAAGTCGCTTGGCATTCGGGCAGCTCAACCTGTGAATGGTGATGCCGCTGCCTATGGTTACAAAACCAAAAACCTGATCGCCTGGAATAGGGTTACAGCACTTTGCTAATCTGTAGTTTACATTGCTAAGACTATTGTCGATAATCAGATAATCGTCACGACCTTCAAAATTTTCATGCTTTTTGTTGGGTAGGGCTTCTACATTTTCTACAACAGTTTCTTTTTCAATATTTTCTTCTTGAAGCAACAGCTTTTTCACGGCCCTAAGTTCAATTTTGTCAGTAGCTACACCATGGTAAAGCTCAATAGATGTCTTTGTTTTATAGTGCTTTACCAGTTTATTAATAGCCTCATCAACATTTTGAACCCGCCAGTTTTTTAATTTACGTAGCAAAATATCTTTACCAATTTCGGCTTCTTGCAGTTCCTCCTCTTTTAGGTGGCGTTTAATTTTCGATTTAGCTCTGTCTGTTATCACAAAGCTCAGCCAATCAGCTTTAGGCATTTGCTTTTTGCTGGTCATTATTTCTACCCGATCACCATTTTGGAGCTCATGACGGATAGGCACAATGCGATTGTTTACGCGCGCACCATTGCAACTAGAACCTACTGCAGTGTGCACTTCGTAAGCAAAATCGAGCACTGTGGCACCTTTTGGCAATTGTTTCAAATCGCCATTAGGCGTAAAAATAAACATCTTATCGCTCTGGTATTTATTGCTGTTGCGATAAGAAAAATCAAAGTTTATCTGGTCAGGATTTTCCAAAATATCCCGCACCTGGTTCAGCCAGTCTTCGGCATCCTTCTTACGCTCGGCACCCTTGTATTGCCAATGCGCTGCCTGACCTTTTTCGGCAATATCGTCCATGCGCTGCGACCTAATCTGTACCTCAACCCATTTGCCATCACTCATTTTTACTGTAGTATGCAGCGATTCATAACCCGAAGCTTTAGGTGTGGTAATCCAATCGCGCAGGCGCTTAGGATTAGGTTGATACAAATCTGTTACAACAGAATAAATTCGCCAGCAGTCTTCCTTTTCCTTTTTAATTTTGCTATTGCAGATTATACGAATGGCAAAAATGTCATAAACTTGCTCGAAATCAACATTTTGAGCTTTCATTTTTGCGTAGATGGACGGAATGGATTTGGTGCGCCATTTAAAGTTGCAATCGAACCTTTGTGCAATCAACTCGCGTTGGATGGGCTGTATAAATTCTTGCATCAGCACATCCTGCTTGGCTTTTGAGGCGGCGATTTTTTCACTGATTTCATAAAAAATTTCAGGAAATTCATAGCGCATCACCCGTTCTTCAAACTCAGCTTTTATCATATATAAACCCAAACGGTGCGCGATTGGGATATATAAATGCTTCACTTCGTGATAAAAGAGCTCAATTTTTTCGTCGTCAACATCTTCTGGATGACGTAAATCGTAAAGCCGATGACCAATTTTGAGTAAAACAACCCGAATATCGTCTATCAAACTCAAAAACAGCTTCCTGAAATTATCAGACTGGAAAGACAAACGCTCCGTTTGGATAGATGAAACACGGTTAAAACCATCCACAATAACGGATACATTACTACCAAAACTGGCCTCAATTTGCTGCAAACTAATTGAAGTTCGGTTATTTATGCCATGTAAAAATGCTGCAACAACTGTTGAGGTGGACAGTCCGAGCTCTTTCACCGCAATAATGGCCAACTCTGTAAGATGCAACATATAATGTTTGCCCGACTTCATGCGAACATCCTGATAAACGTCGGCAGCTAAATCGTATGCTTCACGAACAAGTTTTAGCTTTTCGCCATTCAGATTAGGCGGCAGATGTTTTATCAGCTCCTGATACGCCTGCTCAATTTGTTCTTTTTCAATATCTGTTAACGACATTAAAGCATAGTTTTGATGGTTAAAAAAAACGTTTGTGTCTTTTGAACACAAACGTTTTTTAGACTAAGGCATATTAATCGTCTTTTGATTTCTCACCTCTGCTCCCTCCTGGAGCTTGTTTAGAGGGGTCAGAAATTGAATCTCTCATTTTGGTATCCGCCTGAATATTCTGGAATTTGTAATAATCCATAATTCCCAAATTTCCATTTTTAAAAGCATCGGCAATGGCCTGTGGAATCAATGCTTCGGCCTGAATTACATTGGCACGGGCTTCCTGTGCCTTGGCAAGCATTTCCTGCTCCAGCGCAACAGCCATCGCGCGACGTTCCTCAGCTTTGGCCTGTGCAATATTTTTATCGGCATTGGCCTGATCCATCTGGAGAACAGCTCCAATATTTTTCCCGATATCAATATCAGCGATGTCAATAGATAGAATTTCAAAAGCTGTGCCTGAGTCTAAACCCTTTTTTAGCACCACTTTAGAAATAGAATCAGGATTTTCTAACACTCCTTTATGCGAGTCAGCCGACCCGATAGAAGAAACGATACCTTCGCCAACACGAGCCAAAATAGTCTCCTCCCCTGCTCCACCAACCAATTGCTTGATATTCGCACGAACAGTTACCCTAGCTATGGCAATCAACTGAATCCCATCTTTAGCAACAGCAGCCACTTTTTTGGTGTCGATTACCTTA
>CAZOEV010000530.1:0-2692 GCA_964578915.1 uncultured Lentimicrobiaceae bacterium | reverse complement strand
ATTGCGCAAAACATGCAGCCGCAAGACTGTGAGTTTTGTCTATAGGGGGGGTAATATGCTGATTATTATATTGTTATGCATAAGAGAACTTGATTCTTTGTTATATCACTTCAAAAGTACAACAAAAAAACAACAATGAGCAAACAAAAGTCGGCATTTTTTTTTGGCTAAAGCTCGTGCTTAGTTCTATTTTTTTTTACCACCGAGTTATCTCACCTACCGCTTCACCCACTTCCCGCTTTCGTTTAGCCCCGTTGCCGCGCTAAGCCGATAAATATACGTGCCGATTGGCAGATGTGCTGTGTTGATGCGGCTTTCCTTTTCGTGTAGCTGTTGGCTTAGCACCAACTTCCCTTGGCTATCGAACAGCTCCAGCAAAGCTTTGGGATGCTGCACAGCAAGTCGTATTTGGATGGCTTCACTACCAGGGTTGGGATACACGATGGCCTCGCGTAGCAAGCTTTCTTCCAGCTCGTTTTGGCCAACCAGCAGGCCTTCGCTATTGAGTTTGAGTAATATTACATCAGTTTGGTTTGTTGTAGAGTTCTGATAATCGTATTTCCATCCCCCGATAAGGCAACCACCATCATGAGTGGCAATTATTTTTCCCATAACGTAATAGGCATCACCTCCATAAAATCGTTCCCATCTAACATTGAGTAGGCTATCGGTTTGAAGAATTATAAACCAGGAAGCTTGTTGAGCAAAATATACATTTTGTACCGATAGGTTTCTTGTAGCTCCTATAAAAATAGAATCCTTGTTTTTAAAGTCAATACTTTCCCTAAATGCAGGATAGTCAACAGTATCAGTTATATGCCAGTATTTAGATAAACTTCCAGTAGTATCAAATGGATGGAATTGCTTGCTATAACCTAAAGAAATACTAGGAGGTGTCGACCTATTTAAATTTCCAGCAGAAAAAAAAGTGGTATCACTATCCCATTTTATGCCAATACTACCAGGTAAATATGTTAAGTTAGGATGTTTTTCAATCAACAATAAATTTGAATCAAGCTGGTAATATTTCCTTTGTGCTATTTCAGCCAGCCAGTAATCGTTGGTAGAAAGTTTTTTAAACTTGTTAAAATAACCATTTTGAGAAAGTTCAGGAAAGATAACGGCATTGATGCTGTCGAATTCATGGTTGAAGGTATAGAAAAAAGGACTACCCAATGAGTTAAGATTAATATGGAAAGAGCCACCTATAAGAAATTCATCCTTAGCAACATTGGCATGCAATGCAAACAAACTATATGAAGGGGGAAAGGCGAAAAATGATGAGTCAAGCAGGTTTAAGCTGTTGTCCATTTTATAAAATGCAATACCCGCTTGGGTCTTTTGTTGATCTTTATTTGAGTAAGAGCCAATAAGATATAAGAAATCAGTAGAGTCAATAATGTTAACAATATGAAGGTCTTTGTTTAAGTGGCTTAAATGATTTTCTATTAATAGTTCTCCTTCATCATTAAGCTGAATAACTGACGCGATATCGTCATCTCCTGATGTTGAGCGTATTGTAGTGTAAGTAAAAATAATTTTATTATCCTGTGTTTGAATCACTCCGTCGAAATATTCATGTTCAGGTGTTTTAACTTTGAATTCCCAGGTAGTTTGCTGAGAATATAAGCTAATCCTAAAAACGAATAATGAAATTAGTAAAAAAGTTAAATAAATTGATTTTTTCATCTGTTAAAGTATTGAGGGCATTTTTTTAAAGAATTATTAAAAGACTGATTATCAATTTAATAAAATATTTATCATTATTAAAAGAAGCCTTTATAATATGCAATATAGGAATTATCCTAAATACTTAAATTGATAATCAGTCACTATTTAGATGCTTTAGTCTGTTTGTTCTCCTGAAATAACCCTATCGCCATAGCTTACATAATAGTAGTGAAAATGCCATGAACTCTCCTCTCCACCAGGGATTAAAGCATCATAAATGCTGACATGTGAGAAATGCAATTCAGGAGGTCTTAAACCTTCATTTATATCATTGATAATTAAATGAGATTGCTCAAGATAGTAGTTTAACGTGTCAGATGTTAGACAATTATTTTCGGGATAATTCCATCCAAAATAAAGGCGACCTTCATAAGAGAAACCTTCTGTCTCAAGTGTAATTATGTTAGTAAATATATAAGGTTGAACAGGTATTACATCAGGGTGATTTAGTTTCCAAGCTAACTCATCCGATGCGTCAGATACGCCTATCATTGTACCATCACATTTTCCTAAAGGAGGATTTCCAAACTCTTGCCCTAGAGTACCCCATAACCAATCTTCACCTTCTTCAAAAGGCCAGTAAGTACCTGCAATTAATCTTAACCCAAACACCCTATTAGCACTCAAGTAAGCCGTGTTGCCTTCAATGCTGTCCAGAGCAACATCTGTAAGCTTTAGCTTGTCTTCTGTAGGGCTTAGGTTAGCGAGTTCGGTTTCGAGATCAGTCTGCATAGTGCTAAATAAAGCAGATGCATCTTGCATGCTGAGGCTGCCGTTGTTGAGCTTAGCGGTATAAGTAGTTTTGCTAACCGCGAAGTTTTCATACTGCAAATCGGGACGGGCATTATTGTAGTTTTCCAATGCCTCGGTGTACCATACCAGTGAATCTACTGTAATGGTTTCGCCAGATTTAAGATTGCTATTCAATTTAGTATCAAAGCCCTCGATTTGCCGTATGATT
>CAZOEV010000529.1:0-2692 GCA_964578915.1 uncultured Lentimicrobiaceae bacterium | reverse complement strand
AATAAAACAGCATAAATTTTCAATAAAAAAGCTGCAATAATCCAATAATAAGTTGTACATTTAATGCGTAAATAACACACGCAAATGAAGTACCAACAAGGACAAGACAGGGAGCAGCTGCATATCTTTCCGGTGAGTATGGAAGCTGCCATCAGTCACGATAATGAGGTGCGGATGATTGAGTTGTTTGTGGAAAACCTTGATATGGAGACACTTGGGTTCAAGGTCGATCATATTGAGAACGGTCGTCCAGCCTACCACCCCAAGGATTTGCTCAAGCTATATCTGTACGGCTATATGAACAGGATCCGCTCGTCACGTGAGCTGGAGAAAGAAACCAGACGCAACATCGAAGTGATGTGGCTGCTCAAAGGCCTGAGACCCGACCACAACACCATCAGCAACTTCCGCAGAGACAACCCCAACGCCATAAAAAAAGTTTTCAGAGCAACAGTTGCCCTGGCAAAGCACTTCAACCTTATTGGTGGCAAACTGCTGGCCGGCGACAGCACCAAGCTCAGGGCACAGAACTCAAAAAAGAATAATTTCAATGAAAAGAAAATCCAACGCCATTTAGAGTATATCGAGAATAAACTGGGAGAATATGAGAAGCAATTAGCTGAAAATGATGGTGATAAAGAAAAAGAGCAAGAACTAAAGCAACAAATTGAAACACAGCAGCAGCGCAAACAATCCTACAAAAGCATCCAGAAGCAGCTGGTAGAAAGCAGCGAAGTTCAGGTTTCCACCTCTGATCCTGAGAGCAGGCAAATGATCACGCGCAACAACATCACCGAAGTAGCCTACAATGTGCAGACTACAGTGGACTCCCAACACAATATTCCGATAGATTATAAAGTAACCAACGAGAACGACAGCAAGGCCATGGGCAAGATGGTACTGCGAACAAAAACCATATTAGGACACACCAATTTCACTTCACTTTATGACAAAGGATACCACACCGGATCAGAGTTTAAAACAGTAGCAGATTTAGGAATAGAAGTATTGGTCGCTATTCCAACAGTAGCTGCCAATGCCCCTAATCACGCATATAATGTAGAAAACTTTGAATATAATTCAGAGGGAGATTTTTACATCTGTCCACAAGGTAAAGAACTGCATACAACAGGAACCTTGCATGAAGCAAAAACCTATAAATTCAAAAGATACACTACCAGAGATTGTATGAGCTGTCCTGTGAAAAGCGAATGCTCAAAGGCAAAATATGGCAAGGGGATACAGCGCAGTGAGTATCAAGAATACATCAATAAAAACAAAGAAAGAATACTCAAAAACCAAAATTATTACCGCCGACGGCAGGCCATTGTGGAACACCCATACGGCACAATTAAGCGACAGTGGGGTTTCAATTACGTCATGACAAAGAAAACCATCCATCGAGCTTCGGCCGATGTAGGATTGGTATTCACGGCCTACAATTTACGCAGAATTTTGAATATCATTGGAAAAGAAGCACTTAGGTGTTTTCTTTTTGGTTTTTTGAAGCCAATAGCACTCTTTTTGGCTTCATTGGAGCTATTTTGGCGAACACAAAAAAAACAATCACAAAAATTGATTGAAAATTTGCCATCCTTAGAACGTAAGTATTTGTTAATTTAGCAGTGTAAAAAGTGAAAAAATGAAAGCTGAAAAGGGTTTTTAGACGGACTGCCGTTGTAAGCAAGCGAAATAAACATCCTGCAAATGAATAAACTAATTGAGAATATATCACGGATTTCTGATTCGATATGTGGCGATGTATAAAGATAATAAACTTGATAGTTGGCAAAGAAATGATTTAAGTGTGTCAAGTTCATCTGATTCTGAAAAATATGAGGAATTATTGGTTAATCCGAATACTCTTGAGATAAATTAAAAAACTAATTAGTATATTTGACACAAAATGAATTCAATAAACTGATTGACATAGTGAATATTGATGATACATATGACCCTGAAAGCTGGGAAGGTGATTACGAACTTTATGAAAAAGAAGATTGGGTTGGTTTATTAAAGCTTCGAGAACAAGATGCAAAGAAACATTCTACAGATTTATATGCTCAGCAAAGATATGCTGAGGCTTTGAATTTAAACAAACAATACGCAGAAACGTTAAACTTCATTACTCCATTATATAAGAAAAACTATGAGTTTGGATTTGGAATTTCTGAGATTGTAGATGCACTATATGGATTAGGTAAATCAAAAGAGGATTATGACTGGATTAACCCACCTGCTATATTGACCTTGGATTCTGACACAGTGCAATTTTGTGTTGATTTATTAAAAAATAGAAGAAAAGCAATACAAATCACTGATTTATACCAAGATTTAATAATGAAGACTGATTATTGTAAATTTAATGAGACAGAATTAGCTGAGTTCTTAGTTAAATTTACCAATGAATTTGAAGTTCAATTGGACAAAGATTATATGATGGACAGTAAACTAAAAGTAAAAAAGAGATAACGCCAGCTTACAACAATGCATATACTTTATGGCTAGTTTTGGTTTGAAATTCAAGTTTTTAATTCCAAATCACAATTGTTGTGGCCAGAAAGATTTGGCTTCGGAAAGCGCCACAAAAGTATATGCTGCACGTCAGACTGTCTAAAAACCCCGTATCATCTTCCAAATAAAACAGCATAAATTTTCAATAAAAAAGCTGCAATAATCCAATAATAAGTTG
>CAZOEV010000528.1:0-2695 GCA_964578915.1 uncultured Lentimicrobiaceae bacterium | reverse complement strand
CGTAATTACGCATAAATTGCAATTGGTCTGAGACAATTAACGTGCTTATTATTAGACTTATGGAAATGACAAACTGAAAGACCACAAGCGACTTGCGGAGATTAGAAGCGCTAAAAAGCTGTTTTTTACCACTAAAGCTGCCAGAACGGAGCACGTCCATTGGACTAAAAGATGACAAAACAAAGGCAGGGAAACTACCACTGATTAAGCCTAATACAAATACGATAAGCAGTAGTATTAGACCAATATGAATATTGTTTGCGAAAAAAATTGATGTAAGAGAAAGGTTCATGCCTATGAGGTTATTAAACCAAGGCAGCACTAATTCTGCAACTAATAATGCCAGCAAAAAGGCAAAAAAAGCGGTAAAAATACTTTCCCCTAAAAATTGTATGATAAGTTGCCATTTTTGGGCTCCTGCCACTTTGCGGATTCCTATCTCGCGGGCGCGTTTTATTGAACGAGCTGTAGCCAGATTCATATAATTTATTGAGGCAATAAGCAGCAGAAAAACAGCGATATATGCAAACATTTTTACGAATCGTTTATTCGTATTCGATTCGCTATCGTATTGCAAATGGTTGTTGAAATGTATGCCATTTACTGGTTCGATGGCCATTTTTATATCGCCATCCACATTTACTTCCTGAATCCAGGGTTTGATTGTGTTTTCTCTCAACAACTCCAGCTTTTTTGAGAAGGCATCAATAACTGCTTCATCTTTAAAACGTATGTAAGTATAACCAAGAAGCCAAAACCAGTCGTTTTTCATTCTGTCAAAGGTTTCTTGCTTCATGGTACTCATTGAAATTAATGCATCAAAATGCAAATGAGATTGGCAAGCTTCCTTATTAATTACTCCGGTCACTTTATAAGTCGCTGTGTTTATATCTATTAGCTCCCCGTATGCAGGCTCGGCTCCAAATATTTTTTGTGCAGTTTTTTTGCTTATTACCAGGCTTTTAGGTTCAGAAAGTGCCGTGTTGGGATCTCCTTCTATGAATGGATAATCGAAAACTTTAAAAAAGTCGGCATCGGCCATGGTGTAAGATGTAATATCAAACATTTTATCTCCATGATATACCGTAATGCCAGCATCATCATTGGAAAGACGCGTTCGGAATATCATTGTGGCAGCTTCAATATCCGGGAAATCATTTTTCATAGATTCCGCCATATTGTAGGATGAAAGTGCGAAATTATCTTCCCTACCATTAAAATTCAGGCTGGCATTTAGCCTATATATTTGCTGATGTTCCCTCCACGATTTGTCATAGCTGAATTCGTGCACCAAAAACAAGAAAACGAGAATAAATACGACTAGTCCAAGGGATAATCCAAGTATATTGATTAGCGCGTGAATACGTTGCCTTTTTAGATTTCGCAGGCTTAGCAATAGGTAATTTGAGAATAAACCAAACATGACAAAAAGATTTTATTCATATTTCAACGAGGTGGAAGGGTTTTTACCTGCTGCTTTTATGGTTTGATAAAGCACGGTCATTAAGGCAAGCAGCAGGGCAGAAAGGCCTGCAATAATAAACACATGCCAGGGCATATCAATCCGATAGGCAAAACTATTGAGCCAGTGATTGGCTAAAATGAAGGAGATTGGCCATGCCAGAATATTAGCAAGGAGCACCCATTTTGTAAAATCGCGCGAAAGCATATAAATAATTGTGCTATCATTTGCGCCAAGCACTTTTCTGATGCCAATTTCTTTAGTACGGCTTTCGGTGGTGTATGCAGCCAAACCAAACAGCCCGAGCGAAGCCACAAAAAGTGCCAGCATACTGAAAATAGTGTAAATGACACGGGTTTTTTGATCGTTTTGATATAGTTTGGCAAGGGTTTGATCCATGAATGTATAAACAAAAGGGTGGCCGGTCTGCATTTCGTCCCAACTTTGTTCCAGAAAATCGATTGCTTCACGGGTTTTTCCAGCCTGAACGCGCACTGCCAACCGATTTGCCCATCCTCCTTCTGGAAGCATATATAGGGCGATGGGTTGCACTTTTTGATGTAAAGAGCTGAAATGAAAGTCTTTAACGATACCTAAAATGCTATGCGTGCTGCTTTCTTCGGCTGTTCCTGTTTGCAGAATTAGCTTTTCCGATTCAATATCAGTTAGGCCGAGCGATTGAACAGCCTGTTCGTTAATAATGACTGTGGCAGTATCCGTAGGGTTTTTGGTGTTAAAAAATCTCCCCCAGCTCATCTCCATGCCCATAGTTTCTAAGTAATCAGTATCAACATACGTAAGCCCCATCACATGTAGCTCTTCTACTGGGCGGCCTTTCACAAGATGCGCATTTGTGCTGTATCCTTCGCCTGGCAAATCAATAGCATAAGCAGCCTTCAGAATGGCAGGGTTTTGTAATATCTTATCTTTAAATGTTTTATATGATGTTCCTAGTCCGTTTGCGTGTTTTATTACCAACAATTGCTCCGAGTCAAAACCCATTTTTTTCTGTTGTATATA
Organism: uncultured Lentimicrobiaceae bacterium; assembly: GCA_964578915.1. GTDB lineage: Bacteria > Bacteroidota > Bacteroidia > Bacteroidales > F082 > UBA5536. Next base: position 213 of record CAZOEV010000528.1, on the reverse strand, counting down.
ATCCATCTGCATGAAAATAATCAGCGTGGCAATAAGCAGGGTGATGCTGATGGAAAACTGAAAAAGCACCAGAATACTCCTCAACTTGATATTTTTTTGACTACTAGATTTAGTAAACTGCCTTTTAATGGTTTTGATAGGGCTGTATGCTGAAAGAAAAAATGCTGGATAACTGCCTGCAATAAACCCTGTTATAGAAACAATAGCAACAAT
>CAZOEV010000527.1:0-2698 GCA_964578915.1 uncultured Lentimicrobiaceae bacterium | reverse complement strand
TTCGTCAAAAAGAATAATACCTTCATCACTTTGCTCTACTACTGCCCTAAATCGCGCTTCACTTTCGCGCAAATCTTGTTCAACTTGCTGTGTTGCTGTAATGTTTCGGACTAATAGAACAAAAATGGGCTTAGGAGATTCCGTTTCGTAGCTTATGGAAACCTCATACCAATTAAGTTTTCCGCTTTGCCTTATGCTGCTGACTTTGCATTTGGCATGGCCATTTTGCTTTGCCTCATTCAAGCTTTCAGAAACCGTTTTATACATTTTAGGATCGATAATATCAGCGATATTTTTACCAATAATTTCATCAGTGGGCAGAGCTAGGCTTTCAGCAGAAGCGGAATAATAATCGATTAGGCAATATGCGTTGTCAATAACAAATAACAAATCTGGAATGGCTTTTAAAATGACATCTTTTTCAATTAATGATACCTCATTGGAAATGTCGTAAGTGTGTGGATGCCATTCCTGTAGCAGAAAAAGATCAGGGGCTTCATGATTTTCTAATGGGGTTTTAAGTAGAAAAAAATGCTTACTGTTTTTCCCATTAGGCAGGAGAATTTTGTATTGGAGTAGGTCTGAGTTTGCTGGAAGGATATGCGAGTAATATCGACATAAGCTGTCACTTGCTTTTCGCAGAAAAGTTTTAAAGTCAAACGCCTTGTCCGCTTGCGTAGCATCTTCTATGAGCGTTTCAGCACGGGGATTGGCATACTTTATTTGGTGATTTTGATCAACAATAAAAACAAAATGCTGAAGATGATTAAAAGTCTTTTCCCAAAATTCCGAATTTGTTTTCATGCTAGCTTGTTTTGCTTGAGCCTAATGTTTTCGTTTCACGTTTTTCGTGGCGTCTAAATATTTTATAGTAAATGAGTTATAAAAATATTTCACAGACTAATACTACAAAAGAAAAGGGTCTTAGCCTGAATAAGCATTGTTTTTAACGACTCTATTTACCATCTGTTGTCGCCGTAAAAATAATTAAATTTAGTGTAAATAGCAATAGAGAATTTTGAGAAAGTATTTTGACGGTGCAAACGAGATATGCCTTCGCTAAAACATAATTTAATTTCAAAGGCTGAAAAATATTTAGGTGAAAAAGAGCAAAAGCTTTATACTTTTTTGATGGGAAGCTTTAGTCAATGGCTAAGTCGCCGGCAAGTTGCAACAGGCTGATTTCGCTTATTTTAACCTGATAACGTGCAAGAAGTAAGCGGCTTTCGGCTTCCACAAAATTGCGCTGTGATTCGCGAAATTCAATGCCAGACAAATCACCTAGCTGATAGCGTTCTGAAGCAATTGATAAGTTTTCACGCGCTGCCAATACATTTTGCGATTCCATACGAAGCAATTGCAGACTATTGGTATAGGCATCATATTGCTGATACAATTCGGCGGTCATACCATTTTCGAGCGACTCGATGCGCAACTGGCTACTTTCGACCATGATTTGAGCGTTTTGTTTTTCACGTTTGGTATTGAATCCGTTAAACAAGTTCATCCGCGCACTCAAACCGTAAGAAAAGCCATTGGTGCGGCTTGTTTTTAAAAAACCTGCCTCTGAATTTTGATCGTTAAAATTATAGCCCATGTTAAAGTCCAGCTCGGGCGATTGGCGTCCTTTGATTTCTCTGAGGCTAAGTTGTGCCAGTTTTTCGTCTTGTGCGCTTAACCTTAAAACAGTATTGTTAGCGCGCATTTTTTGCATCAATATTTCTTTGGAAAGGTTTGATTTGATAGCAAAGCTGTCAGGTACCATAAATACCTCACCCGGATCGCGACCCAGCAGGTTATTGATTTCAGTTTTTAGCTGTGATACCCGATCGTTCAGGTTGAGCAACATCGCGCTATCAGCATTTCTATCTACCTCGGCCTGAAGTAGTTCAAGCCGTGAGCCGGCACCAATTTCAAGCATTTGATTGGCTAACGAAATACGTTCGTTATCAATGACTAATGTCTGTTTTACTACTTTAACCTGCTCATTAATTTGTACTAAACCATAGAAATTGGATAAAATATCGAAAATGTTTTGTTCTACCGTAAGTAGAAGCTCTAGCTCAGATTGTTGCTGAAGCGTTTGAAGAATTTCATGTCGTCTAAACATCTGCAAGCCGTCGAATAAAGTCCAGTTGAGCTGTGCCGCTGCCGAAAACACATTGGAACGAGCGCCTTTGCGATCGTTGAGCTGGCCGGTTAAAAATTCTTGTTTTGAGTCATTTACACTGTAGCTTTGGCCTGCGGTGAGCGCAACTTCAGGCAAAAAGCCGGCGTTGCCAAGTGTGTTATTATTTTCGACAATGGACAAGTCCTTTTTTACAAGCCTAATGTTATAATTGTTTTCCAGGCCAATTTGCACAGCTTCTGATTCTGTAAGTAGCGGCTGTGCAGCGAGTAGCAGTGGAAATAAAAACAAAAATGTACTAATAAACTGTGCTAATTTCATTGTATTATACTTTTAAAAAGCTTTCCAAATGGGAGCTATATAGTTTGCGTTTGTTCCGCATTTTCAGTTTTATCCGTTAATTCTCCCACGTTTGAAACAGCTTTTTCCTTCTCAGAAATATAAACATACATGGCTGGAATTACAAATAGGGTGAGCAGCGTAGCGAAAGTTAATCCGCCAATGATCGCAGTTCCCATTGCTACACGGCTTTCAGAACCTGCTCCAAGTGCTAATGCGATAGGCACCGCA
>CAZOEV010000526.1:0-2701 GCA_964578915.1 uncultured Lentimicrobiaceae bacterium | reverse complement strand
GTTTCGAACTGCTGATTAATAATGGTTTGTATCATGGGGCAAGGTTTTTTTCGACACCCTATTTTATAACGAAAACACTTGTAAAGCGAATAGAATGAAAATAAGGGAAAGTGTGTTCAATGCTATTGTAAGTGACTTATTGCTTTCCATTTTAGCATATTGCTTTAAAAAGGCACTGAATTTTATTCCTAAAGGCAATGCGATTGAACCTGCAATAATAGAATAATTCATAAAGTAAATTGAAAGCGGCGTGTTCGTTCCAAGTTTTACACAAACGGGCAATGCAGTAATTGCTGTAATTTGAGGGAATAAAAGTGAAACAAGGACTCCACCAGCTGCACCCAAAATAATTAACATAGCGATTGATTTTTTTTTCTTCTTTAAAAACAAAAGATAAAAACTGATGAAAACCGCTGTTTCAATTAAGATAGAGAATAGCGGATTAATTAGAGAAGGGTGAGACAGTGCATGCCCTGAAATTATACTCCAGCCTATTTTCAAGGCAATAGCAACACCAAGTGGAATCAGGATGCCATAGATATTTTTGGAAAAAAATAAACCTGATGCGAGAAAGAAAAAACTTAATCCAATTAAAATCGAACCAGTAACTCCATCCGGAAAACTATCCTTAATTAATGTCCCGGCAAAATATTCGGTAAATCCCCAAAAACTTCCAATAAATACAAGCATACTGATTGTTTTCTGGTTTGGGATTAAAGTAGAATTTATGCGGCTTTGTTTAAGCATTTCGGTTGTTTTTTGTTTCGCTAAGTCCATGGTGGGAGTAATTTTGATTATAAAACACTTTTGTTTGGGATAATAATTTTAGCTAGTAAACTGAATTGAAATTCGCCATTAAAACTGGTTTCTAAATTCGCAAGCGGCATATTACAAGGCTAAATCTCCAACTAAATATCTTTTGTCTTTTTGCTGTATCTCTCTTAATCTTACACATACACAAAGATTTTATTCAATGTACCAAGCAAATATAGTCAGAAAGCACTTAATAACCTACTATATAACTAGATTTTCAGAAGTATGTATCGAATCTTCCAATTTTTGTTTGATCCTATTAATATTCTGTAGTTTTTTTTTCAAAAATGCTTCGCTATTTTTAAGCAATACATCTTTGTCAAATTCAACTTTCTCAGTAACAATTTTATAATATATTGAGGCGAGTTTTCTTGCTGTTGCGACAACGGCTTGCTGTCCTGCACTTTTTGATTTCTTAGTTCTCAAATAGTCACCAATTGGGTTTTGTGCTTTCCACTGAGAAGCTGCAGCATTTCGAAAAGCTTGTCCGGCTTTATTTTTCCGCTTTTTAACTTTTGATGATATTATTTTCCCTCCTGTGATATTATTATCAGGAACAACATTTAGCCATTTCAAGAACCCTTTTTCAGTGGGAAATTTATTCTTCAAATCAATTCCTGTCTCTGAGAGTATTGTCAATGCGGTGATTTCTTGTATTCCATAAATTTGTGTTACATCAACCCCAAATGCATCAAACAAATAATTTCTAACGTTGAATCTTATTTCATTCTTCTTGGTTTTGTTCTTTGCTTTTAATTCTATTTTATCATGGTGATTATTTTTATCATGAGTCATTACCTCAAGCACTTTTTGACTTTGAACATCACATTTGCAAAGTTGATCTTGAAGGTACATATAATGGTCATATGCTATTTGAAGATTGAATATCTGTTCTTCACGCCAATTTCCTTCTAATGATTTCATAATAGTTTCTTTAGATGCTTTAATCCTTCGATCTCTCAAGTTCGCCAACTTATTAATATTTCTTTCACCTGATAATATGGCATTAATGATAGCAAATCCTGTTTTTCCTGTGATGTCACGTATAACGTTATTCAATTTTATATTCATTTGTTCTAGAGCTTTTTGCATCCGTTGTATTTCTGCCGTCATTTGCTCAATTATAGTCTTGCGTAGTCTTACATAATTTCTTAACGAACGTGTTAAATTATCTGGCTGAAAACATGCTCTTAGCAAACCATCTGTATGTAACTCCTGCAACCATTGAGCGTCATTCACATCACTTTTTCTCCCAGGAACATTTTTTACATGTTGGGCATTTACTAAAAAAACTTCAAATCCATAATCGAGAAGCACTGTATAAAGATGATACCAATAGATTCCTGTTGATTCCATTGCAATAGTGTCTATTTTGCATTTCTTCAACCATTGTGCTAGAAGATGAATGTTTCTGGTAAATGTTCCGAATGTCCGAACATTGTTTTCTTCTCGATCTTCTGGTACTGCAACTACATATTCTTTTACAGAAATATCTATACCTGCAGCATTTAAATTATATACTTTTGCCATAATGAATTATTTATGGATGGGATTATCAGCACGCTTAAGTATTCGATATTCTACTATAAGGGGTCTAAGCCACCATTAAACAATCTATAAACGTGCTTGCCTAAACTGAGTTATGGGCTTAATAGCACCATTGGTTAACAAGGTCTGGTAATTCCATCCTGTTTCTCACAAAAGTACCAGTTATTTTATGTAAAAAATACGGCTTTACAGCCGTCTAATGAAACACAGTAATTGCCACTTATAAACAACTGTTTTCTGCGTCATATTTGCTAGCCATAGCTCGCTATGCCTTCGCAAATATTCCTTGAAACCAATTATTTATAAGCGGTCTGAGCCATTAATTTTATGTCGAACTCAG
>CAZOEV010000525.1:0-2702 GCA_964578915.1 uncultured Lentimicrobiaceae bacterium | reverse complement strand
GCAGTATAATAACAATATTACACTTCTCCTTGAAGTCAGGGCGCGATTGTGAATCGTAGCTAAATTAGTCGTACCCAGTCTGTACTATTAAGATTATTATGTATTTTTGAAAATGATTAAACTAGCCTATAAATGACTTTAAATTATAAGCCCATAAACGTGAATTTATCAAGTAGAGGTTGCGATGTGGTTGCTATAAATATGAGTTTGAAAGCAAGCTAACAATAAAACATATTTAGCTCAAAATAAACTATTTATTTCTATATGAAAAGAACAATTGTTACATTTACATTCACATTATTTTTAATTGTTTGTAATGCGCAAAATCCATTACCAGCGCTTAAAGCATATCAATACTACACTGACAACAATAGAATTGATTTGGGTAAAGAATTCGAGAATAAATTTGATCCTGTAGTCTTTACCAATGTGTTTTTTAAATACTATAAAAACCCATTATATAATCATACTTTTAGTATGAATAAAATAATGCTATTTCGCCCTCAATATGAGTATTTACTACAAACAATTGTAAAAAATGAAGATGAGCTAAGTTTCCAATTTAGGTTTAATAGAGACGATGACAAAATTTCAAAAATTAAATTATCATACATCCGGCAAAAGAAGAGTAAAATGGCGGAGAAGAAAATATCCAAAAAAGATTTTGAAACTATAATTACAAAAGACTTAATCACAATCAAGCTATTTAAGTCAATGCTAGTGAAAAATGATGTCTTAAAAATATTCCTATCATTAGAATCAGCCGACATCAATCTAAAAGATCTGTCTTCAATTAATAAGGTAGATAGCGCTGATTATTATGTTTCACTAAATATACCCGAAGTAATTAATTATATCATAGATTACACGCATATAGATCTAATTGAAAAAGAAGAAGCGAGAATGGGACTTATTAAGTTTTCATACGACATTACAAGATTAACTGAAAACAAGCTTATTACATCGACAACCTTTAAATGGAAAGTTAAAAAAGGCTCTGTAGACGCTAATATTTTATTTCCATTAAACACCATTAATTTGCCGCTAGATATTGGCACGAGCGCTAGTGAGATTATAAATAAAGGGAAATAAATCAACTCACAATAAAAACCGGCCAAGTCGCCTGCCCTAGCCACAATCTTTTAGCTAAAAATGCAGCTTATCAATAATTTCTCTACTTTTACCTTTAATAAAAAACTTCATCAAAAATGAAAAATCAACTTAGTGCACTTATTATTGGATTAGCCATCGTGATAGCCGTTGGCATTTTGGCCAACACCTATAAAAACCGTCACCGTTCGCAAGACCTGATTTATGTAACAGGCTCAGGCGCAAAGGACTTTAAATCAGATTTAATTGTATGGAGTGGCAATTTCAGTCAAAAAAACTTCGACCTTAAAAGTGTTTATAAAAGCCTTAATGATGATAAAGAAAAAATCCGTGAATACCTTATTTCCAAAGGCGTTACAGAAGCAGAAATGAAGTTTTCATCTGTAAACATCAATAGAGAACATGATTATTCTTATGATAAAAACGGCAATAGTAGTAGCACGTTCACCGGCTACCGACTAAGCCAGAATGTAGAAATAGAGTCGTTTGAAGTAGAAAAAATCGAAGAGATTTCCCGTGAAATCACTGATCTGATAAATCTGGGTGTTGAGTTTTATTCCTATACGCCACAGTATTATTATACCAAGCTTTCCGAGCTGAAAATTGAGATGATAGCCGCTGCCACAGAAGACGCGCGTATTCGTGCTGAAAAGATAGCTGCCAATGCCGGAGCAAAAATCGGCGATTTGCGCGATGCCCAAATGGGTATTTTCCAAATTATCGGTCAAAACTCCAACGAAGATTATTCCTGGGGCGGCACTTTTAATACAACCTCAAAAATGAAAACGGCGACTATCAATATGAAGTTGCAGTTTGGGATTAAATAGGCTTTGTAAGGGAAAGGCTTGAAAGGTTGGGTTTTTTTACAATCTTAGAAAAATCTTTTGGCCGCAGCTGGATGATATAGAAGTATGGAAAATTGCTAACTTAGCAGTGTTTTTGTTATCGCAGTAGAAATTGCTAGGCTTTGCGGAAGGCGGAGATATACGCAGTGTTGTGTGTATTTACTCGAAATAGCAAACTAAAGTGGACAAAGAAACAATAAAGTAATAGAAACAGAAATGACTGAAACCCTTACCAAATTATTCATTGACATAAAAGCTGTAAAAGATAAATATGACGAAATAAGAGATAAAAATAGATTTAATGTTTTTACAGCTTTAAATAAAGAATACGAAGAAGTAAATTTACATTCTCGTTTTATTTCTTATCTATTATCATCCAAGTCTGGTCACGGAATGAATGAAAGCTTTTGTGAGATTTTTGTCCGTGAAATATTAAATCTAGATGAAGATCAATTTGATTTACATCAGTTTGAAGTATTGCCAAATGAAAAAACAAAATCAGAGTATAAAGAAATCGATGTTTTAATCATCAATAAAAAAACAAAACAAGCGATAATTATTGAAAACAAAATTTTCGCAAAAGACAGTAATAGAGCAGAAGACAGCAAAAAAAATGATGGTTATGATGGCCAATTGGAAAGATATTACAATACAATAAAAAAAGGCATTGATAAAAATGGAAATGAAATCCGCGACTTCCAATGCAATACAGTTTTCATTTACTACCTGACAATGTTTGAAAGCAAA
>CAZOEV010000524.1:0-2705 GCA_964578915.1 uncultured Lentimicrobiaceae bacterium | reverse complement strand
GAAAGAAAAGCTCCAGGAGTTATTTTCAGACAGCCTGTAAACGAACCCTTGCAAACCGGTATCAAAGCCATCGATGCCATGATCCCGATTGGTCGTGGACAGCGCGAACTGATTATTGGCGACCGCCAAACCGGAAAAACGGCTATTGCAATCGACACTATTCTAAATCAAAAAGAATTTTACGACCGCGGTGAGCCCGTATTTTGTATTTATCTCGCCATCGGCCAAAAAGGCTCAACGGTAGCTAATATCGTGAAAACCCTTGAAGATAACGGCGCCACACCTTATACTGTCGTTGTTAGTGCTACCGCTGCCGATCCGGCTGCTATGCAGTTTTATGCGCCATTTGCCGGTGCTGCCATTGGTGAGTTTTTTAGGGATACAGGCCGTCCGGCTTTGATGATTTTTGACGATCTTTCCAAACAAGCCGTTGCTTATCGTGAGGTTTCTTTGTTGTTGCGCAGACCTCCTGGACGCGAAGCCTATCCTGGCGACGTTTTCTATCTCCATTCACGTCTGCTTGAAAGAGCTGCCAAAGTAATTAACTCAGACAGCATCGCGCAAACTATGAACGACCTACCAGAATCTATCAAACATTTGGTAAAAGGTGGCGGTTCGTTAACAGCTTTGCCAATTATTGAAACACAGGCCGGCGACGTTTCAGCTTATATCCCTACCAACGTAATTTCGATTACCGATGGACAGATATTTCTCGAAACAAACCTGTTTAACTCCGGAATTCGTCCCGCTATTAACGTAGGTATTTCAGTAAGCCGTGTAGGTGGTAACGCCCAAATCAAATCAATGAAGAAAGTGGCTGGTACGCTTAAACTCGACCAGGCTCAGTTCCGCGAACTGGAGGCTTTCTCTAAGTTTGGATCTGATTTGGATGCCGCTACGATGTCGGTGCTTGACAAAGGTCGTCGCAATGTGGAAATCCTAAAGCAACACCAGTATTCACCTATGAAAGTGGAAAATCAGGTGGCTATCATTTTCTGCGGTACGCAAAACCTGCTTCGTAAAGTGCCTGTAAACCGTGTGGCCGATTTTCAGGACACCTATTTGCATCACTTGGAAGAAAATCATGCTGACCTCTTAAAACAACTAAAAGCAGGAAAATACAACGACGAAATTACCGACACCCTGCGGAAAGTGGCGACAGATATTGCTTCCACCTACGAAAAATAATGCTTGCGCACCATTAAACTCCTCAAAGGATGGCAAATTTAAAAGAAGTAAGAATACGTATTGATTCCGTAAACTCGACAAGGCAGATTACGAGTGCCATGAAAATGGTGGCTGCGTCAAAGTTGCGTCGGGCACAAAATGCCATTACGACCATGCGCCCTTATGCCTCCAAACTGCAGGAATTGATGCAGGATTTGAACCGCAGCATGGAGCAATCTGGAGATAATAAATATGCGGTTGTGCGACCCGAAGAAAATATTTTGGTCGTGCCTGTTACCTCAAATCGGGGTTTGTGTGGTGGCTTTAACACCAATGTTATCAGAGCTACGGTAAAACTTATTAATGAGGAGTTTGCTGAACAATTAGCAGCGGGCAACCTGAGTATTTATTCCATTGGTAAAAAAGGCGCTGATTTTTTCAAAAGCAGAAAATATAAAGTCTATAAAATCAATACTGAGGTTTTTGACAATCTCGTTTTCGATGAGGTAGCGCCTATTGCTCAGGAAATTATGGATGATTTTGTGACCGAAAAGTTTGACCGCGTTGTATTCGTTTACAATCAGTTTAAAAATGCTGCCACGCAAATTCTGATTCACGAACAGTTTTTGCCGGTAGAAATGCCTGAATCAACGGATGAAGACATGCACGAAGGTGTAGATTATATTTTTGAACCAGCCAAAGAAGAAATTCTAGATGAGCTTATTCCTAAAACTTTGAAAATCCAGGTTTATAAGATGTTGCTCGATAGCTTTGCTTCTGAACACGGCGCACGAATGACGGCCATGCACAAGGCAACGGATAATGCCTCCGAACTGCTTAAAGACCTTAAACTGTCTTATAATAAAGCACGTCAGGCAGCCATTACCAACGAGATTCTTGAAATTGTTGGTGGTGCCAATGCACTTAATGGATAGATATTAGTTTGGAGTTTTTATCTGAACCATTCACGGACTTCATTTGTTTAACTTATAAAATTGAATATTATGCTTAACAAAAGAGTTGAAACAGCAATTAACGAACAGATTAAAAAAGAAGAATTCTCTTCACGTATTTACCTTTCGATGGCTATTTGGTGCGAAGTAAATGGTTTTCCAGGAGCCGCATCATTTCTGTATCGCCAGTCAGATGAGGAACGTATGCACCAGCTAAAATTAGTTCATTATGCCAACGATCGTGGTGGACAAGCTGCCTTAATGGCATTGGAACAGCCTGAAGCGGAATACAAATCATTGCTTGATGTTTTTGAGCAAGTGATGAAACACGAGCAGTATATCACCGCTTCCATCAATGAGCTTTATGGAATCACACTGGAAGAGAAAGATTATACTACCGGAAACTTCCTGCAATGGTATATCAATGAGCAAATTGAAGAGGAAAGCACCATGAGTACTATTCTCGACAAAATCAGTCTTGTTGGTGCCGATAAAGCTGGGATGTTCCATATTGATAAGGAACTGGAAACAATGACTGCACAGGCACCTGCATTGTAAATTTGAAATTTATTAGCAACAAAAAAC
>CAZOEV010000523.1:0-2706 GCA_964578915.1 uncultured Lentimicrobiaceae bacterium | reverse complement strand
TGGATCGCTTATTTTTAAAAGTAGCTAGTGATGCTCTAATAAGCAAGCGCTACCAGCTGAAAACTGACTTTTTCGACTTTGATTTGGGCGGGCGCGTCGACTTTAACAGTCTGCCATCGGCTTTCTTGGATTATATTCGACACTATGTAAAGATTCCCGGACTGGAACCTGGTTTAACAGAGATCGCGCCTCAAGATTTTTATTTAACACTGAATCTTAAAAATACGGAAACACTGAGTCGTTTGCTGATGCCATCGCTCAGTATTGCCGAAAATACAACGCTGAGTGGCGTTTTCACCTCTAAAAGCAGGGTGTTAAACCTCAACCTGAGATCGCCTTCTTTGCGTCTTGGCGATCTGCGATTGCTCGATATTGTGATGCGCAACACCAGCAACAGAGAGGCCTCCGACATGCGCCTTAGGCTCTCTGAAATCATATTCCGCGATAGCACTTCTATTGATACCACGGTGCTGGGTATTGAAAGTCCGCGCTTTGCCATGCAGCTGCAAAATGATAGCTTGCTTATGCAGCTGGCCTGGAAAGATAAGCTGGCGCAAACCAGAAATAAAGGAGATATCAGGGCTATTTTTATTCCTGACGAGACTTATGGCGGTAAGTTAACAATCAGTCATAATGAGCTGTTAGTCAATGATTCAGTGCTGGTGATCAATCCTGATAATTACATCAGCTTTGAGCGTGACCGAACCGAAATCAATAAACTTAATATTTCGCTGGGACATCAGCAAATTAAGCTTGATGGTTATGTGCCACTAAATGAAAATGATACTTTGGTAGCCAAATTTAATGAATGGGATTTGTCTAACTTCGACCTCATTACCCAAGGTATTGGATTTGATTTGGATGGTTTTATTTCTGGAGATTTGCTTTTGGCTAACCTGAATAACCGTCCGGGATTTTTTACCAATCTCCATTTGTCAGACCTGCATCTGAACAAAGAAAAACTTGGTGATGCCCGCATCCTTACAACCTGGAATAACGCTGAGGAATCGATTTACCTCAATGCACAGATTATTAATGTGGGCAATGTTTCCACCGATCGCATGCTGAACTTTACAGGGTTTTATTATCCCATGCGAAAAACTGAGAATATTCGCTTTGATATAGAACTGGATAATTTCAGAATAAAGGCCCTCAACCCGCTGCTCGAAGGTATTGTAAGTAAGGTAGAAGGTTTGGCATCAGGGAATTTTGTGCTCAATGGTTCGCTGGATAAGCCGGTGCTGCAAGGCAAACTTCAGCTTAACCGGACAGCATTAAAAGTGGATTACCTCAACACGCTATATTCCCTTCAGCATGAGTTTACTATTGAATCAGGCGTAATTCCACTCGAAGGCTTGGTGCTATATGATACAACTGGCAGTAAGGCTAATGTCAGTGGAAAAATAACCCATAATCATTTGCGTGATTTTCGTTTTGATGTGCGTTTAGATCCATCGGAATTTCTGGCGCTCAACACCACCCGTAAAATGAACGATTTATTTTATGGATCAGCTGTGGTGAGTGGCGATGTGGCTATACGCGGGCCACTAAATGATATTAGTCTCAATATCACAGCAACCACCAATCAAGGCACTAATATGTTTATCCCGCTTAACAACAGCAGTTATGTGAGTGAAAATAATTTTATAGTTTTTGTGAGTGAAAAAGATTTTGGCATAGATAAAAATGCGAAGATCAAGCTGCCAAAGCCTGCGCAAAACTTTAATATTAACCTCAATACCAATGTAACACCCGATGCTAATCTGCGTATCTTTCTGCCTTACAATATGGGCGATCTGGTGGCGCGTGGCAGGGGAAATATCCGTATGGGTGTGAATGCTGCAGGCGATTTTTCATTGCTGGGAGATTATTTTGTGCAAACGGGACAATTCAATTTTATTTTCGAGAATTTGGTGCGTAAGCGTTTCGACTTGCTCGAAGGCGGACGTATTTCTTGGACAGGCGATCCGATGGATGCCGAACTTGATGTGAAAGGGCTTTACAAAGTAAAAACTTCCTTAAGTTCGTTGGGAATTGTGCTCGACTCCAGCTCCTCTATCCGCAACCGTGTAAATGTAGAGTGCATTATTCACCTCGAAAATCAACTGTTTAATCCTGATATCAGTTTCAAAATCAGGCTGCCTAATGTGGATGATGAAACACAGCAAATGGTTTTTGCAGTCCTCGATACCAATAATGCGGCCATGATGACGCAACAAATGATTTCGCTGTTGGTTCTCGGAAGTTTTAGTTATGCCGGTGGAAGCAACGCCAACCTGAGCAGCTCTTATATTAACGTAATAAGCAATCAGTTAAGTAGTTGGCTTTCACAGATTAGCAAAGATTTTGATGTGGGGGTACATTATAAGCCCGGCGACGAACTTTCGAATGAAGAGCTGGAAGTGGCGCTCTCGACACAGCTTTTTAATGACCGTGTGACTATTGATGGTAATTTTGGCATGATTAATACAAATAGCACTGCGCAAAATGCCAGTAATATTGTGGGCGATGTGGATATTACCGTCAAAATCACCAGCGATGGCAGGCTGCGTGCCAAAGCATTTAACCATTCCAATGTCAACTCCTATTATTACTACAATAACTTTGAGAATTATGCACCTTATACCCAAGGAATCGGACTTTCTTATCGAAAGGAATTTGATAACTTTGGTGAATTATTTAGGCGGAAAAATAAAAAAACCAACA